>JBHAEN010000187.1:0-7804 GCA_041855645.1 Bacteroides sp.
AAAACCTGCTCCGAGCCCATGAAAAAATGGTGTAGACATATTCCGCCACTGCTGTTGCCGTTGCTGTTTGCCGCATACATGGCAGGGATTACCTTGTTTACCCACTCGCATGTTGTCAACGGAGTTACCCTCGTTCACTCGCACCCTTTCAAGAAAAGTGCGCAACACAGTCACAGTCCCGAGCAATACCAATTACTCGACTGGCTCAATCACGTTGCCGTCACCGAGTTCTTGCTGACGCCTTTGCTGGCGGCGGTTGCGCTCATCCTCTTACGAACCCTCCGACTACTTCCGTCGCGCGCCGTTTGTTGCACGGCTTGTCCCAACGCCATTCATCTGCGCGCTCCTCCCGTTGTTTGTTTTGCATAAAAAAATGTCCGATTTCTCTTTATTATAGGACGCATTGTAACTGTTGTTGCGGGCGATGTTCCCTTTCGGCAACGGCAAAACGCCCTCAGAAAGAAATTCGGAAAAAAAGTCCGCCGGAATCCGGTTGGCGCTTTATCCTTATTTTTTTTAACGAAAACAAACCGCGAAAATGAAAAAAACGATATTCATTCTCGTCTGCCTGTGTTGTGTGTTGACGCATGCGACGGCAGACACCCATCCTTCGCATCCGGAATTGAGAAAATCGGATGCCAACATTATCGGTCACGTACTGGACAAACAGACGCAAGAACACTTGCCCTACATAACCGTCTCGCTGAAGGGAACCACCATCGGAACGGTAACCGATGCCACGGGACACTACTTTCTGAAAAACCTTCCCGAAGGCGACTTCATTCTCGAAGTCAGTTCCGTGGGATATAAAACCGTCAGCCGTAAAGTGACGCTGCGCAAGGGAGTCACGCTGCAAGAAGATTTCGAGATAGAAGAAGACGCCGTTGCCCTCGATGGCGTGGTCGTATCGGCCAATCGCAACGAAACGAAGCGTCGGTTGGCCCCTACGCTGGTCAATGTGATGGATTTGAAACTTTTTGAGCGCACGCAGTCCACCGACTTGTCGCAAGGCTTGAAATTCCAGCCCGGCGTGCGTGTGGAAACGAATTGCCAGAACTGCGGATTCAGTCAGGTGCGCATCAACGGACTCGACGGGCCCTATTCGCAAATCCTTATCGATTCGCGTCCCGTGTTCAGCGCATTGGCAGGCGTTTACGGGCTGGAGCAAATACCGGCCAACATGATCGAGCGTGTGGAAGTGATGCGCGGAGGCGGTTCCGCTCTGTTCGGTTCTTCGGCCATTGCGGGAACCATCAACATCATTACCAAGGAACCGATGACCAATGCCGCCTCTCTGTCGCATCAGCTTCGGGGAGTGGGCGGGCTCAACGCGTTTGAGAACACGACCAACTTCAACGGGTCGGTGCTGACGGACAACAGCAAGATGGGCGTGACGCTTTTCGGGCAGGTGCGGCATCGCTCGGGATACGACCGGGATGGCGACGGTTATACCGAAATGCCTTTGCTGGACGGACGCACATTGGGAGCCCGCGCTTTCGTCAAGACGAGCGATTACTCGAAACTGACGGCCGAGTTTCACAACACGCACGAGTTCCGACGCGGAGGCGATTTGCTCAAAAACGAACCCCATAACGCCCACATTGCCGAGCAGCTGGAACATACGAACAATCTCGGCAGCCTGAACTACAACCTGATGAGTCCCGATTCCAAACATCGCTTCAATGCGTTCGCTTCTTTTATGAAGGTCGATCGCAAGAGCTATTACGGAGGCGATGAGCAACTGGTTTCCGACTTGCTGCAAGGAACGATGACTGCCGAAAAGGGTGCGCTCATCGAAAAACGCATGGCTTCCTACGGTCGTACGGACGACCTGACGTATATGCTTGGCGGGCAATATAGCTATGAATTCGACAAATTGCTCTTCATGCCGGCACAACTCACTGCCGGAGCCGAATACATGCACGACCGGCTGAACGACATCAGCGGTTATCGTAAATCGCCTGTCTCCCAGAAAGTGCATACGAAGAGCGCTTATCTGCAAAACGAATGGCGCAATGCGACGTGGGGCTTCCTGATTGGCGCGCGCATGGACAAACACAGTTTGTTGAAGCATGTCGTGGTGAGTCCCCGTGCCAATCTTCGTTTCAATCCGACGGAGAATCTCAACTTCCGCCTGAGTTACAGCGAAGGTTTCCGTGCTCCGCAACTGTTTGACGAAGACCTGCATGTCGATAACGCCTCCGAAGGGCTGATCATCTCCGTGCTCGATCCGAATCTGAAAGAAGAGCGTTCTTACAGTTATAGCGGCTCGGTCGATTGGTATCACCGTTTCGGCGCTTTCCAACTGAACCTGATGGGAGAAGGGTTTTACACCCGGTTGAAAGACGCCTTCGGCTATGATCCCGGCCGTGAGAAGGTAAAGGACGGAGTGACGCAGAAGTTTCGCACCAACTTGGGCGGCGCGAAAGTCTATGGCGTAAATCTGGAAGGAAAGCTGGCCTATCTGAATAAATATCAGTTCCAGACGGGAATCACCTTGCAGAAAAGCGAATGGAACGAAGTCAAGCAATGGCACGAAGATGACACTTACAAGACCCGACGCATGTATCGTACGCCGAATACGTATGCCTACTTCGTGGCTTCGGCCAACTTTACGAAACGGTTTGTTCTCTCGCTTTCGGGCAATTATACGGGCAATATGCTGGTAGGACACGAGATTCCGACCGAAGACGACGGTACGCTGACGCAGTTCAACGGGCAGCCTGCCGCAACCATTCATGCCGATCGCATGCAACACGGCGAAGGGCAGACCTCGACGACCTACAAGGCACGCACTTTCAAAACGCCTTCTTTTTTTGAAATGGGGGCGAAAATCGAATATAATCTTCCGCTCTATAAGGTCTATACGCTCCAGCTGTCGGCCGGAGTGCAAAACCTGTTCAACGCCTATCAGGACGATTTCGACAAAGGCCCCTCGCGCGACTCGGCTTACGTTTACGGACCGGGCAGTCCGCGCAGTTTCTTTGCCGGCGTGAAAATCAGTTATTAGTGAAACGGGAATGACCGGCCTCCGACAACCGGTGCCGATCGTCATTCTCAAAGAAGTACCGGAGGCTGTCCCGCCACTTTTTGGGGGGATGGTCTCCGGTTGTTTTTGTCGCGGTTTGCGGACAATGCGTGGCCGACGCCTGAAGTGTCCGATGCCGTCAGCGTCTTCCGGGGGAATTCATAACGTGAAAACGATGCGTAATAAAAACACGGCGCGTACTCCTCGTTGTCCGAGAACAATCTAAACGTCAAACAACGATAAAAGGGGTCGCCCGATTCTCTCGGACAACCCCTTTGGAAAGAAACAACATACAAACAAAGCTAACCTGATGATGGAACACCGTTCCACATTCAAACTGCAATCTTTATATTTTCCTTTTTATGGCAATAGCGTTTGCATTGTTGGCAGAGATCGTATCCCAGCATGGCTCCCAGAATGAAATCTTCCTCCGCACTCAGTTCGTTGAGCGGGCGGATGATGATGTGCCGCATCGCGTCCATGCATTCCGGTTTGCCGAAAAATAGATTGATTTTATTCTCGTTCACCTCTTGAATCATGTAGCTGATGCGCTGATTCTCCAGCCTGCGCACGGCAAATTCCGCATGTTTCTTGTTCATCGTGTAGAGTACCATGTTGCGCACGCCTTTTTTGAACTCGTAGACGTGGTTCAGGAAAATCCGTATTTCGCCGGGAATCATTCTTCGGGTAGCCATTTCGTCGGGATATAATGCTTTGATCAATGTACTGCGGTGAATCTTATCCGATTTCCTGCTTCACTTGTTCCGCCCATTTTTCGATGCGCGCATCCGTTTCGCCGCTTTCGTTCACTTCGTCGAGCGGAAGCCCTACGAATTTGCCGTCAACGACAGCGATGGAAGAGTCGAACGTGTAGCCGGCCGTATCCGTGGCTCCGCAGAATTTGCATTTCGAGTCTTTCAATTCCTCGAAGATGATGCCGATGGCGTCGCAGAACGTGTCCGGGTAAGATTCGGAATCGCCGCAGCCGAAAAGAGCAATCGACTTGTGCGAGAGATCGCATTTTTTCAACACCTTGACGCCGTCGTACCAGTCGTCTTGCAGTTCGCCCGATCCCCATGTGGAACTGCCCAGCACGAGAACGTCGTATTCTCCCGCGAGAGCCTCCGTCAGTGCCGATACCTCGAATACATTGTCCGACGAAACGCCCAACTTCGCGGCCACTTTGCCTGCAATCTCTTCCGTGGTCCCGGTGGTGGAACCATAAAATACACCAATTTTACTCATTTCTGTTTTTTGTTTTTTAGTTTATGATGGGGCAAAGGTATGGCTGCGGAATCAAATATAAAATCCCTATTTGTAGGGGATTATCGGACGTTTTATCCCCATAAATAGGGATGCCCCGGCGAGGCATAAAATACCCATAAATGGGGGTTGCACACTTGGAAAATAATCTGTTCCTTTGCAACACCGCAAAATTAACGATTTGATAAATAGATGAAAAGCTGGCAAAAATACAGACCGACGGATAAAATGGTCGACCTGATAAGTGATAACTATGCGCTGTTGCAAGTGATGAGCCGTTTCGGCATGCCCTTGGGCTTCGGCGACCGGACGGTGAGAGAAGTGTGTGAGATCAACGGGGTGGACTGTCCCACGTTTTTGACGGTGGCCAACTTCACCGCCGAAGGCTTTTCCCGGCTCGACGGCAGCGGCGACGAAATATCGATCCCCGACCTGATCAACTATTTGCGGCAGTCGCATAATCACTATCTATGCTTTCTCCTGCCTGCCATTCGCGAGAAACTGGTCAAAGCCATCGAAAGCTCGCAAGACGATGACGTCTCGTTTCTGATTTTGAAATTCTTCGACAATTATACGAACGAGGTAAGCAAACACATGGGATACGAAGAGAAAACGGTGTTCAAATACGTAGATGCCCTGATGCGGGGAGAGGCCCCGAAGAATTACCAAATCAGCACTTTCTCCAAGCATCACGACCAAGTGGGCGAACGACTCACCGAACTGAAGAACATCATCATTAAATATTGTCCGCCAAAGGCGGACGAAAGCCTGCTGAACGAAGTCTTGTTCGATATCTATGCTTGTGAGCAGGGACTTGAATCCCACTGCAAGGTCGAAGACTATATCTTCGTGCCTGCCATTCTGAAACTGGAAAGGAGGATGCGTGAAAATGAAAACTAACGAAGCCGTACGAATCGCGATTGCCGAAACCTCCGTGATTGTCCGCGGGGGGCTGACTGCCGCATTGAAACGTCTTTCTTCCATCAAGGTGCAACCCTTTGAGGTGCTTTCTCCGGAAGCCTTGAACGACTGCCTGCGCACGCAGTCGCCCGAAATCCTGATTGTCAACCCCAACTTCGGCGATTATTTTGACGTGGCGCGTTTCCGTGAAGAAACAGCCGGCCGGAAAATCCGTTTGGTGGCACTCGTTACGTCGTTCGTCGATCAGGCTTTGCTCGGCAAATACGAGGAAAGCATTTCCATTTTCGACGATTGGGGAACCATCTCACGCAAGATGCACGGATTGATTCACGGACTTTCCGAAGAGGAAGAGGACGTCGAAAACCCCGAAACGCTGAGTTCGCGCGAACGCGAAATCGTGATCTGCGTGGTAAAAGGAATGACCAACAAAGAGATAGCCGAGCAGCTTTATCTTTCCATACACACGGTCATCACCCATCGTCGCAACATCAGCAAGAAATTGCAGATACACAGTGCCGCCGGACTGACCATCTATGCCATTGTCAACAAGCTGGTTGCGTTGAGCGAAGTGAAAGGTTTGTAACCGCTAAAGAATGTTATAAAGCATAAAGCCGTTTGCGAACACGGAATAATGTCCCTATCTTTGTCGTGCAGTTGGGAAACTGTTGGTTTTTAAGGTAAAAAAAAGATATAGATATAAGAGTCGTGAATGAAAGACTCTTTTATAGTAAGGTAAAAAGATCAATAAGGTAAAAAAGGATTAAAAAGGTAATTGGATTTTTTTAGGTAGAAAAAGTTTTCAGGAAAAAGACGACAAACTTATGGAAAAGCCAATGGGCTTTTCTGCCGTTGTGGCGAGGGGTTTCGATAAAACGAAGCAACTCGTTTTTTTTGTTTATATGCGGGCGCAGAGGTGCGGTCACTGTGAGTTGGGGGCAGGATTTGAAATGAGGAGCCGGCAAAAGGATTGAAAAAAAACTTCCTGCCGGCTCCTCATTTTTTATGCCCAATCCCGAAGGAAGGCTCACCGCTTCATGGCTCGCACCACTTCGCCGATGTAAAAAGAATGCAGCCCGGCTTCAAAACGGGCATAGAAATTCTTGGGAACATCGTCTTTGAATCCTTCGGGGTCGAACGGAGCGGCATAGAGCGTGCGGCATTCGATGACGAAATCGGCCTCTTCGTAATAAGGAGTGCCGTTTTCCGTATAGGCTGTGTGCAAGCCGAGCGCTTGGGCCTTGTCGCCGTCGCGGCCGCTGTGCGTGCCCATGTAATGCAACACGTTCTCGTCCTTGAAACCCATGACGGTGAAGTATTTGGCGCGTTCCATAAATCCGTGCGTATAGCGTTTTTCGGCTACGTAGACTGTCACGGTCGATCGTTGGCGTCCCCATAACGTTCCGAGATTTCCCCACCCGATGGTCATGGCATTGCTCTGCCGTTCGTCGCCTGCGGCAAGCAGAAGCCCGTTGCCCGTGAAAAACGCAAAGGGGTTGCAGGTGAAGTCGTTGCGGATGTCGAACTCGCGTAATTTCTTGCCGCTTTCGCCCGCGTTGTCCTCATGAGAAGGGTTGTTTGCAGGGGATTCGACGTTGTGGGTGGCAGCCCGTTCGTCCTCTGCGTTCGGAGCGTGTTCCGCGGGCTTGGTGGCCAGTTTTATGCAGAGGAATACCACTGCGGCGGCCAGCGTGATGTTCAGAATGAGTGATGCTTTCATGATGACTTATGATTTTGTGCGATCTTGAAAAGTGTGCCGGTGGGACAAATGAAGCGGCAGTAGGGGCGGGGGACGAAGACCGAGAGCAAGACGAACACCGTCGCCAAAGCGATGACCACGCCCGAAGCCGCCTGAAAAACAAAGGCCGAGAACAGTTCATAGTCCATCCACACCAGCCCCGTTCCCGTCAGTGTGAGCACCATCAATGCTATCCAGAGTATTTCGCGGAAGAGCGTCAGGCGTCGTGTCAGTGAGGGCGACATCTTCCATCTCCATCCCGGTCGGCCGGCACGTCCTGCCATCTCTTGCAGCGAGCCGAGGGGACAAATATGCGTGCAGTAGTGATTTTTCCGGTCGAAAAGCGGATAGATGAATGCCGCGATGAGCATGACGACTATGGGGAGCGAGTGCCACGGGTCGATGCCTGCCGACATCATTCTGATGAAAAAGGCGTAGTTGAGGAACGTACCGCTCCAGAATCCGAGCACGACAATGTTGAGCAGCAGTTGGAACGTGCGGTAATGGCGATGTTTGTAGAACAGCGGAACGATGGCACCGAGCAGCACCGTCAGCAGCACGGCCGCCGTCTTGGCCGACATGTCGGCGGAAGCCTCTGATGAAGAGTTTCCGGTTGTGCGGGCGGCGTGCTCGAGTCCGATGCGCACGTTGTCGATGATGGCGCGCGAAGAATAGGTGGCTCCGCTCACGGCATCCACTTGCAACGCACGCGCCTCTTCGATGGTTTTCCCGTTCCATGCAGTCAGTAGCCGCGAGGCCTGTTCGAGGAAATCGGGCGTTTCGGAATTGGCCAGAATGTCGATTCCGGTTATTCTTCCGCCGCTGATGCGGATTTCGAGGGGAATCGGTCCCGCATA
>JBHAEN010000188.1:0-7064 GCA_041855645.1 Bacteroides sp.
ATAGTCGGCATTGGTTGTATTCGTAGATGCTTTCAAAGGTGTACTTGATGCCGGCAAAGTTGGGCACGCGTCCGTCCACCGCTGCGAGCAGTTCGGTCATGGGGAGGAAAGCACCGTTGAATGCAGGAATGTGGTAGTAATAGAAAGGTAGTTCGGGAGCGCCGCAGGCAATCTCTTCGATGTATTTGACCAGCTCTTCCACTCGCCCGATTTTCGGGAAAGGAGGAGCCATGGCACCGATGCCCCATGCCCCGATTTTTTGTGCGTGTTGGGCCAGCATGCGGCTCGCTTTCACGCAGCAACTGCCTACGTGAACAATCACCTTGAAGCCTTTGGGAGCCACAGCCACCCAGCGTTCGGCCAGTTTCATGCGTTCTTCTTCCGTGAGCATGTATCCTTCGCCGGAGGAGCCGTTGATGAATACGCCCTGAAGTCCGTTTTTAACTAACATGTTTGCATACGCCTCGATGGGTTCGTAGTTCACTTCGCCGTTTTCGTAAAAGGGAGTGAAAGGCGCGTCGATCAGTCCGATGATTCTTTCCATAATGTAATATTTAAATAGATGTATTGCAGAGAAAAATTTTTATTCCACATTGTCCGTCTTGGGTTTCAGGAAATAGAGTTGCAACAGGAGCGCGGCGAGAACCACTACGCTCAGCATGGCGAATCCCGTTCCCAATTCCCCGCCGCCGTCTTTCCACGAGCCGAGCACTTGGGTCACCGCCGCTCCGGCGAACACACCCGTCATGTTCATGATGCCGTAGGCCGTGGCACGATGTTTGGCAGAGATGAACTGACACAGGATGGGCATGTTGTTGGCATCGAAGATACCGAAGCCGATGCCGAAGAGCAGACCTGCGCCGACCACGCTGACGAAGCTGTGACCGAAGCCCAGCAGAAGCAGCGAAGGTATGGTCATCCCCAAGCCGATGGCACTGGTGTAAACCCGTCCGCGGATGTTCTTTTGCACCCATCGGTCGGACAGGATGCCGCCCAGAATCACGCCGATGAAGGAAGACACGGCGATGGTGATGGTCGATATCGGTCCGGCTTCGGACATGGGAATGTTCAGGCTGCCGGCAAACAGCGTCGGAAGCCAGTTCTTCGTCGCCCATCCCGGCAAGCTGGGTGCGGCGAAATAGAAGAGGATGATCCAAAAGAACCAGTTGGACAATACCAGCGAGAAACCTTTCCACAAAGGGGGACGTTTTTCTTTCGGTGTATTGAGCGGTGCGGAGGCTTTTGCCCGGTCGGGATTTTCGCGCAAGAAAAGCATCAGTACGAGGGCATAGCCGATGCCGATGATGCCGAACGTGTGAAAAGCGGTTTGCCAGGAGAAGGCCGCAGCCACCGTGGCTCCGAATCCGCCGATGGCTTGTCCGGCATAAAGCCCGGTCATGTGGATGCCGATGGCGAGCGAACGGGATTTTCCGCTGTGCCAGTCGGCAATGAGCGAAAGAGCCGCCGGGATGTAAAGCGCTTCGCTGATGCCCATCAGGGCGCGTAGCACGTAGAGTTCTTCAAAACTGCCCGCCATGCCCATGCAGAACGTGACGCCCGACCATACGAAGAGGCTGACGGTGATCAGCCATTTGCGGCTGACGCGGTCGGCAATGGCGCCGGCCACAGGACTCATAAATCCGTAAATCCATAAAAATATGGCCATCAGGGCACCGAAGGCTTCGGCTTTGGCCAATTCGGTAATGTCGACTTTGATCGATTCCTGCATGGTCGACAACATTTGCCGGTCCATATAATTAAGCAGGGCTACCACCCAAAGCAATCCTACCACCATCCACGGATAAAATTTCTTTCTTTCCATAGCAAGAGATGATTATTAAAATCAATATGTGAGAATTAGGCCACAAATATACTTTTCTTTTTGGTAAAACAGGAATAGATAATAAAATAATTTATTAAGATTTGCGTAAATAAGTAATTTGATGAATTTTCTTCTCTTTTGGAAAATGAAAAAATCCTCAGGGCTGTCTTCGTTCGTGGCGAAAGGTAGTGAATGGTCGCAACATCCTGCACCCGGTGAGCAATGGATCCCACCGCATTGATCGGCCTTTTCCGTCGGTGCGGACAAGCCCTTTGCATGCATAAAATTATTCGTAGGTCTGCACCCAAACGAAAAAGAGCCTGCACTCCGACAAAAAAGCGGGTGCAGGCTTACGAAAGGAGAGGTGCAGGCCCACGATTCATTGGATGCAGCCGGGAAAAGTGAAAGATGCAGCGCGTGTGAATAATTGTCGCATGCGGCCGGATAACATTTCTTAATCTGAGGAGGCACCGCCGCTGACAAGAAATAGCTACCTTTGTCCCCTTAACAATTTGAGTCTATGTCTGAAAATAAGTATATATCCATTCAGGGGGCCCGGGTGAACAATCTGAAAAACATCCGGGTGGATATCCCCCGAAACCGCTTGGTGGTCATCACGGGACTTTCCGGTTCGGGGAAATCATCGCTTGCCTTCGATACGCTTTATGCCGAAGGCCAACGCCGCTATGTGGAGAGCCTGAGTAGCTATGCCCGTCAGTTTCTGGGACGAATGAGCAAGCCCGAATGCGATTTCATCAAAGGCATTCCGCCGGCCATTGCCATCGAGCAGAAAGTGAGCAGCCGGAATCCGCGGTCGACGGTGGGGACATCGACCGAGATCTACGAATACCTGCGCCTGCTATATGCCCGCGTGGGGAAGACGTACAGCCCGGTCAGCGGAAAGGAAGTGAAGAAACATTCCGTCGAGGACATCGTGGAGTGTATGCGCTCCTATCCCGAAGGAACGCGCTATACGGTACTGACACTTATCCGGCCGAGGGATGGGCGGACGCTTCGGGAGCAGTTGGAAATCGATTTCAAACAAGGTTTCACGCGTGTCGAGGTAAACGGAGAAATCGTTCGCATCGACGAGTATCGGCATGCCGAAGGAGATGAGGTCTTTCTGCTCATCGACCGTATGGCGGCGGCCGCTACGAAAGATGCCGTCAGTCGGCTGACCGATTCGGCGGAAACCGCCATGTACGAGGGCGACGGGGCTTGTTTGCTCCGTTTCTACCTGCCGGACGGGACAACAAAATTGCATGCATTCAGCACCAAGTTCGAGGCAGACGGCATTGTCTTCGAGGAACCGACCGATCAGATGTTTTCTTTCAATTCTCCCGTCGGAGCCTGTCCCGTGTGTGAAGGTTTCGGCAAGGTAATCGGAATCGATCCGCAACTGGTGATTCCCGATCGTTCGCTTTCCGTCTACGACGGAGCCGTGGTTTGTTGGAGAGGCGACAAGATGGGCGAGTGGCGGGATGAATTGATCCGACATGCCGCGAAGTTCGATTTCCCCATCTTCACTCCCTATTATGAATTGACCCCGGAACAACAGCAACTGATTTGGGAAGGAAACGAATACTTTCACGGCATCAACGATTTCTTCCGCATGCTGGAAGAGAATCAGTATAAAATTCAATATCGCGTGATGTTGGCACGCTATCGGGGGAAAACCGTCTGTCCTAAGTGTAAAGGAACCCGGCTGAAACCCGAGGCAGGCTATGTGCACGTGGGCGGGCGAAGCATCTCCGATCTGGTCGACCTGCCCGTCACTGAGTTGAAAATCTATTTCGACACGTTGCGACTCAACGAGCACGATGCCCGGGTGTCGAAGCGCATTCTGGTGGAAATCAAAAATCGCATCAACTTTCTGATCGATGTCGGTTTGGGCTATCTGACGTTAAACCGGTTGAGCAATTCGCTGTCGGGAGGTGAAAGCCAGCGGATCAATCTGGCCACATCGTTGGGAAGCAGTCTGGTCGGCAGTCTTTATATACTCGATGAACCGAGCATCGGGCTTCACAGTCGCGATACCGATCGGTTGATTCGAGTGCTTTGTCAGCTCCGGCAGCTGGGCAACACCGTGGTCGTGGTGGAGCACGACGAAGAAATCATCCGTGCCGCCGATTACATAATAGACATTGGCCCTCATGCCGGACGACTGGGAGGCGAGGTGGTCTATCAGGGCGATATGCACGATTTGCAACCCGGCAGCAACAGCCATACGGTGCGCTATCTTCTCGGTGAAGAAGAAATTCCCGTACCCGAACATCGGCGTCCGTGGAATACTTACATCGAACTGAAGGGAGCTCGGGAGAACAACCTGAAAGGAGTCGATGTGCGCATTCCGCTCCATGTGATGACGGTGGTCACCGGTGTTTCCGGATCAGGGAAGAGTACGCTGGTGCGCGATGTGTTTTATCGGGCACTGAAGAGGGAGCTCGACGAGTGTAGCGAGCGTCCCGGAGAGTTTTCGAGTATCGGTGGCGACTTGCGCGATTTACGCAATGTCGAGTTCGTCGATCAGAACCCCATAGGGAAGTCGTCGCGATCCAATCCGGTGACTTATATCAAGGCTTATGACGAAATCCGCAAACTGTGGGCCGAGCAAGCGTTGTCGCGCCAAATGGGGTACACTGCCGGACATTTCAGTTTCAACAGCGAAGGCGGACGTTGCGAAGAGTGTAAAGGAGAAGGAACCGTTACCGTAGAGATGCAGTTCATGGCCGATTTGGTATTGGAATGCGAGTCTTGCCATGGCAAGCGGTTCAAGGCCGATACGCTCGAAGTGAAGTTTCACGGTTGTAACATTTACGATGTGTTGGAGATGACCGTCAACCAAGCCGTTGAGTTTTTTACGGAACACAAGCAAAAGAAAATCGTGAAAAAACTCTTGCCGCTGCAAGAAGTAGGCTTGGGATACATCAAGCTGGGACAGTCTTCATCCACCCTGTCGGGCGGGGAGAATCAGCGGGTCAAGCTGGCCTACTACCTCAGTCAGGAGAAAAGCGACCCGACTTTGTTTATCTTCGACGAGCCGACCACAGGACTTCACTTCCATGACATCCGCAAACTGCTCGATGCTTTTGACGCACTCATCAAACGCGGTCACAGCATTGTGATTATCGAACACAATCTGGATGTGATTAAATGCGCCGACCATGTCATTGATCTCGGTCCGGAAGGGGGAAATCAAGGAGGAAACATCGTGGTGACAGGAACTCCCGAAGAAGTGGCCGCTTGCGGAGCCAGCTATACCGGACAATTCTTGAAAGAGAAACTTTCCTGAAGCAATCAAGCCTCCATTTCTCTTGCCTCGATGAGTTTGAATCTTCATCGAACGGAGTCCGGAAGGGCGAACACAGCCATATACCTGTCCATATACAAAACGCCACGGGCTTCACCGGAACTATGACATTCCCGTGAAGCCCGTGGCGAAAACGTTTTTAAGCGTTTGTTTTCTCAGAAATACAGACCGAAGCCAACCTTGAGCCCGAGGCGCGAACGGTCGCCGTCGTTCAGTCGCATTTTGTAGTATGCGGAAGGTTCGATTGTCACCGTACGTGAAAGGAAGAATGCATATCCGGCTTCCACGTAAGGTCCCCAGTCGACTTTGTCGCTTCCTCCGTATGGGATGTGCGAATTGTAAGTGATGTCGAATCCCGCTCCCAAGTAAATGCCACAGTTGTCAAAATAATAACGTCCGCCCGTTCCGGCCGAATAGGTGTCGTTGCCATCGGCTATTTTCGTTCCCAAGTTGACCATGATTGCCATGCTGTCATAAAGAAAAGCACCCAGTTGCATTTCTACGCCTATGGAGGCTTTTTCGTAGCTGCTGTAAGACATGTTCAGTCCGGTCATCGATGGGTTGACAATCCATTTTCCTTTCTCAAATTGTGCGTGTGCCGATAAAGAGGCCACCAGCAAAAGTGCGCATAATCCTGCTTTTCTCATGTGTTTGTTCTTATTTTATATGATGTTAATGGGTCTTTTCCCGGATAAGCCATTGCCGGAACCAAATGGCGGCAATGACCGTACAGACGATTCCTATTCCATAGGACAGGATGTGCGACAATCCCAGTCCTTCGGGGGCGATGCAAATATAGGTGCTGCATACGGCGGTCATGAACAAAGACGGAATGAAGGTCACGATGTGGGGCTTGCGCTGTCGGGCCAGATAGACCGTGATTGTCCACAGCGTGAACACCGCCAGCGTCTGATTCGCCCAGGCGAAGTATCGCCATATCATGTTGAATCCGTTTGCGTCGCTCAGGCTGTACAGCAAGAGACCGATGGCTGTGGCGAACAAGGGGATGCAGATATATAAGCGTTTTCTCATGCTTTTTTGGTCCAGACGAAGGAAGTCGGCAACGATCAGACGAGCCGAACGGAAAGCCGTGTCGCCCGACGTGATGGGAGCGGCAATTACGCCCAGTACCGCCAGTATGCCGCCCACCGTTCCCAACCATCCTTTCGTAATGGAATCAACGATGACGGAGGCGTTGTCTTCCTCCATCCCGTTTTCATGGAAAAAGTAAGTGGCGGCTGCCGCCCAGATGAGAGCGACGATGCCTTCGGTGATCATGGCGCCATAGAACACGGGACGTCCGTGTCGTTCCGAAGTCATGCAACGCGCCATGAGCGGACTTTGCGTGGCATGAAAACCTGAAATGGCTCCACAGGCGATACTTACGAACATAATGGGGAAGATCGGAAGCTGATCGGCCTCCGGGTTGGTGTTGTGCAGACCGTCCCAGACCTCGGGCAAAAACGGATGATGCACATAGAGCATCACCAGAATGCCGACAGCCATAAACAACAATGCCACGGCAAAGACCGGATAGATTTTACCTATGATCTTATCGACGGGAAGGAGAGTGGCCAGTATATAATAAACAAACACGGCGATGATCCAAAACGTAGTGTCCAGATAGGAGGGAGTCAGCTTGGCCAACAGTCCTGCCGGTCCGGCCACGAATACCGAGCCCACGAGAACCATCAGAATCACGGTAAATCCGCGCATGACCTGCTTCGTGGTTAATCCCAGATAACGGCCCACGATTTCGGGCAGGCTTTCTCCATCGTGGCGGAGAGACAACATTCCCGCAAAATAGTCGTGCACGGCTCCCGCGAGGATGCTGCCCAGTACTATCCACAAATAGGAAGAGACGCCGAATTTGGCCCCCATGATTGCTCCGAAGATGGGGCCCAAACCCGCAATGTTGAGAAACTGAATCAT
>JBHAEN010000189.1:0-9408 GCA_041855645.1 Bacteroides sp.
AAATCCGAAGTCGTTGTGATGGAGTTCTGTTTTCCCACGCCGCGCATCTGCATGCACATGTGTTTGGCTTCGATAACCACCATCACGCCCAGCGGATTGAGTGTCTCCTGAATGCACTCTTTGATTTGGAGCGTCATGCGCTCCTGCACCTGAAGCCGATGCGAGAAAATGTCGACCACGCGGGCAATTTTGCTCAGCCCCGTGATGTATTTGTTGGGAATGTAAGCCACATGAGCTTTCCCGTAAAACGGGAGCATGTGGTGTTCGCAAAGCGAAAAGAAGTCGATGTCTTTGACAATGACCATCTGCTTGTAGTCTTCCTGAAACTTGGCCGAGCGGAGCACTTCGTGCGGGTCGATGCGGTATCCTTTGGTCAGTTCGAGCATGGCTTTGCTCACGCGCTCGGGCGTTTTCAGCAGTCCTTCGCGTTCGGGGTCTTCGCCCAGCAGATTCAGTATGGCGTGATAATGCTTTTCCAACTCTTTGGGATCGGGTGTTGAGAGTGTTTCTTTTTCAGACATAAGGTGCTTTTAATAATAGATATTGACTTGTTCTTTAACGATGGAGGCTTCTTTGAATACCCCGGTGGCTTTCAGGCGGCGCATGGCGGCATCGGCTTCTTCAATGCTCCGGAAGTCGCCTACGCGGCAGAGCCAGCGAGGAGGATTGAATGAGGTGTACACGGGCAATTCGGGAAAATGTTCCTTGACCCGGTTTCCCGCATTGTGAGCTTCATTCTTGGCTTGACGCGTATTGTTGCCTACGTAGACCTGTATGCGGAATCCCGCCGTTTTGGCCACCGACTGAGATTGCCCGTCGCCGGCTGCCATGCCGCGATTGTTTTGAAGCAACGCCTCGATGCGGGGATCTTGATGAATGGTCACTTTTCCTTGCCCCGGCACGTCCTGTTGCAAACTTTTGATGATGTTTTGTGCTTGTGCGCCGCCCACGGTGCAGGCGAAACATAAAGCTAAAAAAGTAAATCTCTTCATGCAGGTGTCTGGGTTTATGCGATGATTATGGTTTGAACCGCAGGCCGCGGAACACCACGAAAACGGGGTTCATACGGCCTGCGGAAGAATGGCTTATGCTTTGAAAGCATCGATGATGCCTTTGAAGTCGGCCACGTTCAATGCGGCTCCTCCGATGAGTCCGCCGTCCACGTCGGGATTGGCGAAAAGTTCTTTTGCGTTCGAGGGTTTTGCACTTCCGCCATAAAGGATGGAGGTGTTTTCTGCCACTTCCTTACCGTACTTCCGTGCAACGAGCGAGCGGATAAAGGCATGAATCTCCTGTGCCTGTTCGGGGGTTGCGGTCTTACCGGTTCCGATGGCCCAAACGGGTTCGTAAGCCAGAATCACTTTCGAGAAGTCTTGTGCGGAGAGAGAAAAAACAGATGCGAGTTGGGCTTCCACCACTTCGTTCTGCTTGTTGGCTTCGCGTTCCTCAAGCACTTCGCCGATGCAGAAGATGGGAGCAAGTCCGTTTGCCAGAGCCAATTTTACTTTTTCTTCGAGGATGGCCACCGTTTCTCCGTAATAAGCGCGGCGTTCGGAGTGTCCGAGAATGACGTACTTCGCCCCCGTGGAGGCTACCATCGAAGCCGATACTTCACCGGTATATGCTCCCGATTCCTTGTCGGCACAGTTTTCGGCACCTACACCGATTTTCTTCGGATCCACCAAAGGGGTTACCGAAGCGAGGTGGATGAAGGGCGTACAGATGACCACGTCGCAGTTAGGGGTTTCGTTTGCCAGTGCTTCATTCAGTTCTTTGGCCAAGGCAATGCCTTCTTGCAGGGTTTTGTTCATTTTCCAGTTTCCCGCAACGATGTTCTTTCTCATGTTAGTTGTAAATTAAAATGGTTAATAGTATTTTATTACTCGTTCTTATCATATTTCCCGGCCTCTGATTTTGGGGGTATTCGCCATTCCCTGCGACGGACGATGAGCAAGTCCAACAGCAGTACGAGGCAGAGCGGAAGGAAGAACCAAAGACATACGTTCCCGATGATGCGCGATTCGTCCACCGCTTTTGGGCGTCCGATGGGCAGGTCTTCCAAGGGCGCGGACAAGACGTATTCGTCCGGCAGGTCTTCATCGCTCCATTTGTTGAGTATCGTTCCGTTCTTCAGAAGCAACAGTCCGGGATTGGAACGGATAATGGTTTTCAAAGTGGTTCCGTCTGCCCGACAGAAAGGATACTCGGCTCCGGTACGATCGCGCCACAGCGCTATTTCTTCCTCACTTGAGGCCGTGAGGCAATAGAAAGCGTACTTATGTTCTACGCTATAATCGTAGATTTCGTTGATGAGGTCGATGTTGCTGTCGTCGGCTTGCTCCGTGCGGTGTACGATGAGCAGGAAAGTGTATCCGTTGTCCGTCAATATCTCCTCGGTGATGTCCTCTCCTGTTGTGGCTTCGATAAGGGCAAAGTCGTGGATGGGAGGTTCATAGCCTTTGACTTTTAACGTGGTGCGTGAGTCGATGAAAGTCCATGTGCTGTCGGGATAGTTGTCGAGGCTGAATTCTTGCCTTTTGCCATCTTTTTCGAGTATGAAGACTGTTTCGTAGACATTGGGATGCGCACCTTCGGGAATGGTCATACCCTCGGGTATGTTTTGCCCTATGGAATAAGGACGAAAATCGAGTACGGGCAAATGATTGAGGCAATAAACGGAGAGTGACACTCCGAAAATGAGAATGTACATCGAAACCAGCCATTCCGTGCCCGGGGTGAGAAAGCGGATGATGTCTTTCCGCCAGCGAAATACGGGCAGGGTTGCCGCCAACAGAATGAGGTTTTTCACAAACGTTTCACCGTGGGTCAATACCCAGGCGTCGCCGAAGCACCCGCAATCGGTCACCGGGTTGAAGATGAGCAGATAGAGCGACAGCGGTGTCATGAACAACATGATGAGCAGAGCCAGCGTGGAAGAGATGATGCGCCGGATGCCCAGAAAGAGCAACAGCCCCGTGGACAGTTCCAAAACGGAAAGGGCGATGCCGATCCAAAGAGGGAAAAAAGAAGGAATCCACGAGGCCATGCCGAAAGCCGTCAGGTATTCTTCTATTTTATATTGGAAACCCAGCGGATCGATGACTTTCACAAAACCCGAAAACGTGAAAACCGCTGCCAACAGAAATCGGCAGAAATTGACTCCGACTATGCGGACGATATGTTTATTCCTCTCCTTCAAATTCGATTTTAATCAGTCCGAAAACGGCGTAGTTGATCATATCCATGTAGTTGGCGTCTATGCCTTCGGATACCAATGTCCGGCCGGAAAGGCTTTCGATTTGCTTTGTCCGGTAGATCTTCATCAGGATGAGATCGGTATAAGAACTGACGCGCATGCTTCGCCACGCTTCGTCGTAGTCGTGATTCTTGGCCAGCATAAGTTCCAACGACTTTTCGGCGTATTTGTCGTACAGTGCGAGTGCTTTTTCTGTGTCGATGTCGGCCGTTTCCGCATAACCCAACTCCAACTGAATGAGGCCGATAATGCCGTAGTTGACAATGGCGATAAACTCCGGGCGGATGCCTTCATCGATCAGGCTGACGCCCTTGGTCTCGATGCTGCGGATGCGGTTGGCTTTGATGAAAATCTGATCGGTGACCGAAGCCGGACGCAAGATGCGCCATGCCGGACCGTAGTCGTGGAGCTTTTTCGTAAACAGGTCACGGCACAAACCTATGACGTGCCCGAACTGTTGCGGGGTATCTTTCATTGTTGCTGCAAATAGACTACAAAGGTAGCATTAATTCACTTAAAAAAGAAAGGGGGCACTCTAAATAATATTAAAGCGTCCCCTTGCCCGAATGTCGTTCCGGCTGCGTTTTACGAGCAGCGAAGCACCTGACCGACGCGGAGTTTGGTTGTCTTTTTGATACCGTTCAACTTGCACAGGCGGCTTACCGAAACGCCGCGCAATTTGGCTATGCGCGACAGTGTGTCGCCGCTCTTGACTTTGTGGTAGCGAATGGTTGTTCCCCCTTCGTCGTCGCCCGCACTGTCGTGCGAACCGCTCCGGTCGCCCAATGCTTTTTTGTTCTGGAATGTATAGGTGTCGGCCACGATGTCTTGACGTGCAAAATCGAACATCAGTGCCGGGTTGATGGCTATGCCGAGAAAACGTGTTTCAAAGTGAAGATGCGAACCCGTGGAGCGTCCCGTATTTCCGCCGAGGCCGATGGCTTCGCCCGCCTTGACGAGTTGGTCTGTCGTTACGAGCTGTTTGGACAGATGCCCGTAGACGGTTTCCAAACCGTTGTCGTGACGGATGACGACGTACTTCCCGTATCCGCGTCGCCCCTGACTCTTCACGATGCGTACCTTGCCGTCGAAAGCGGAGCGTATCGTATCGCCTACGTAGACCTTGATGTCCAGCCCGTTGTGCATGCGGCGGCGACGCGGGCGGTATCCGAATATGTCGGTCACGCGAGTGTTGGTCGTAGGCATGCAGAATCCCGTGAGGTCTATGGTGTAGCTTTCGGGGATGACGGCGTCTTTCCCGTAGGCATGTACAAATTCATTGTTCCAATTGGGGTATAGGCTTAAGGCAGGATATTCGGACTGCTCAATGCGGATTTGCTTTTGCAAAGCCAGTGAGTCGATGGTCTTCAGTTTCTTGTCGATCGGTGCCTGTCGGGCTATGAGGTCTTGCGAAAAAGAACTCAAGCTGATTGCGGCCGCCACCGCTGTCAATCCTGTCCTGATTAGGTAAGTAAACTTCATTCGTCAGCGATTTGTGAGTGGGTTGAATATTAAAAACGACCAAAAGTAATGTTTTTCAATCGAATAGCCATTATCCCGTGAACATTTTTTAGGATAATCTGTTGGGGAAATTCTTGAAATTATTACTGTAACTTGTTGTGAATAAGAAAGTAATAAAGAAAATATGTTTTATAACATGCGAGCATTTCTTGTCTGTTCGGATTGCTTGATTAAGGACAATAAGCCATTGCGTAAATTTCGGTATGCCGATTTGCGAGAGTTGCGTCTGTTCTTCATTCCGGTCTTCTTTTCTCCGAACCGGAGAATTGCTTCGTGTGCACAAATTTATTCGTTTGGGTGCAGGCAAACGAAAAAAAAGGTGCAGGCCGACGAAAAAGCGGGTACAGGCCGACGAAAGGGAACGTGCAGACCGACGATTGATTTTATGCGGTTTCGGGCGATAAAACGTACGGAGCCGGGAGATAATTGTTGCCGCGAGGCAGTCTTCTTCGCGAATTGATTTTTACGATGCGGCAAACGCCCTTCGGCAATCAACTGATGGCGGCCCAGTTGGCTTTTGTCTTGCGGAGGTTTTGCAGTTGCTTCCAGAGGATTTCATTGGCGGGATCTTCGCCTTTGGGATCGTTGTCGACCACGTTTCGGGCAACCTCGCGCACGTATTGCAGCAGCTGTCCGTCGCGGGCTATGTCGGCAATCTTCAGGTCGAAGGCAATGCCGCTCTGCTGCGTTCCTTCGAGGTCGCCCGGTCCGCGGAGTTTGAGGTCTGCCTCGGCTATTTCGAATCCGTCGTTGGTTCGGACCATGATTTCGAGCCGTTTACGGGTGTCTTCGGTCAGTTTGTAGCTTGTGACAAGTATGCAGTACGACTGATCGGCACCGCGCCCCACGCGTCCGCGAAGCTGGTGGAGCTGGGACAGTCCGAAGCGTTCGGCATTTTCGATGATCATCACCGAGGCATTGGGCACGTTGACGCCCACTTCGATGACCGTCGTGGCCACCATGATCTGCGCCTCTCCGGACACGAAGCGTTGCATCTGCTCGTCTTTCTCGGAAGACTTCATTCGTCCGTGCACTTTGCAGACAGTGTAGTCGGGAAATTCTTCGCAGATGTGTCGGTAGCCCTCTTCGAGATTCTTCAGGTCTATCTTTTCACTTTCCTTAATGAGCGGATACACGATGTAAATCTGCCGGCCTTCGGCAATTTGTTTGCGCACGGAGCGATAAAGGCTTTCGCGGCGGTTGTCGAATTGGTGCAGGGTGGCGACGGGTTTGCGTCCCGGCGGCAATTCGTCGATGACGGACACGTCGAGATCGCCGTAGAGCGTCATGGCCAGTGTGCGGGGAATGGGAGTGGCGGTCATGACCAACACATGGGGCGGCTGTACATTCTTGCTCCACAGTCGGGCGCGCTGGGCCACGCCGAATCGGTGCTGTTCGTCAATGACAATCATGCCCAGCGAGGCGAAGTTCACGGTGTTTTCGATGACGGCATGCGTACCGATGAGTATTCTGACATCGCCCGTGAGCAGTCCCGACAGAATGGCTTCGCGCTTTCGCCCTTTCACCGAACCCGTGAGGAGATCGATGCGGATGTTCATGCCGAACAACAGTCCGCTGATGGTTTCGTAGTGCTGATGGGCCAAAATCTCGGTGGGAGCCATGAGGCAGGCCTGATAGCCGTTGTCCAGCGCCAGAAGCATGCTCATCAGGGCGACAAGTGTTTTTCCGCTCCCCACATCGCCTTGCAAAAGCCGGTTCATCTGCCGGCCGCTTCCCGCATCGTTGCGGATTTCCTTGAGTACGCGCATCTGCGCCCCGGTCAGCGGAAAGGGAAGATGGCGGGTGTAGAACGTGTTGAAGATGTCGCCCACACGTTCGAACACGAAGCCCCGATACTTCTGTCGGCGGTCCTTGGCGTAGCGCAGAATGTTGAGTTGCACGTAGAACAGTTCTTCAAATTTCAGTCGATACCGGGCACGGCGCAAGGCTTCGGCATTCGACGGAAAGTGAATGTTTCCGAGTGCTTCGGTCAGGGGCATGAGGCGATGTTCGGCGATAAGTTTCGGTGAGAGAGTTTCGGGTAACGGTTCGTGAAGTTGGCCGATGACGGTGCTCATCATCTTTTCAATGGCGTAGGAGTTGAGAAAACTCCGTTTCATCTTCTCCGTGGTGTTGTAATAGGGTTGCAGACCGATGTTGGATAGCTTCAGTTCGTCGGGTTTGTCGATGTCGGGATGCGCCACGTTGATGCGTCCGTTGAAAACGGTGGGCTTGCCGAAAACAATGTATTCTTCGTGAAGTTTATACTTGTTCAGGACAAACTTGATGCCTTGAAACCATACGAGGTCGACAACTCCCGTCCCGTCGGAGAAATGTGCCATGAGCCTGCGCTGACGGCCTTCGCCGAAAGTTTCAAAACCGACGATTTTTCCACGCAGCTGTATGTAGGGCATGTTGCCGTCTATCTCGTGGATGTGGTAGATGCGACTGCGGTCAACGTATTTATAAGGGAAGTAGTAAAGGAGATCGCGCAGGGAATAGATGCCCAATTCCTTATTCAGTACGGCGGCCTTTTGCGGGCCTACGCCGGAGATGAATTTGATGTCGCGGGTCGTAAGGTCGAACATTACAGAAGTGCTTCTCCCACTTTCAAATCGAACGGGGTAGTTATCTTGATATTCTCGCGATTACCTTCGACAAGGTGTATCTTCATGCCCAAAGCCTCCACCACCGAGGCGTCGTCGGTAAACGAAGGGCGATAGACCTGTTCGTAGGCTTTTCGCAGCAGTTCCGTCTCAAAGACTTGGGGAGTCTGTACCAGTTTGTAGCGATCGCGTGGCACGGTTTCGCTGCCTTCGTCAGTCAACTGCCGAAGGGTTTCGACGACATCGACCACGGGCACTGCCGTCCGATGTATGGCAGCCTCTTCGTAACACCGGCCAATGACCTCGGAAGACACGAAAGGACGAACACCGTCGTGTACCCCCGTCAGTCCTTCGCCCCTTACGAGAGCAAGTCCGTTTTTTACGGAATGAAAACGGGTTTCGCCACCATCGGCTACGGTGTGTGCCACATCGAAACGATATTCCTTGCAGAGCTCTTGCCAAAAGGCTTGTTGTTCGACGGGAAGAACCGGAATGATTTGCAACCGGGGGTCGAAGGCATGAAAGGTTTCGATCGTGCGCATCAGCACAGGACGACCGCCTATGGGAAGGAACTGTTTGGGAAGTTCGCTCCCCATACGCAAGCCTTTGCCTCCGGCTACGATGATGACGGAGCGTTCCATCGGCTTATGATTTCACGCACATGCCTGCTGCCAGTTCTTCGGCTTTCTCTCTGCCGGCCAGCAGTTCGACGAGGGTCAAAGCGAACTCCATGGAAGCACCGGGGCCGCGTCCGGTGATGAAATTTCCGTCGCGGACCACTTGCTTTGGCGTATATTCCGCCCCTTTGAGATGGCTTTCAAAGCCGGGGTAGCAGGTTGCTTTCTTGTCTTTCAACAGTCCGAGTTGTCCCAAGGCCATGGGAGCGGCGCAGATGGCTGCAATGGGTTTGTCTTGTGCGGCGAAACCGTTCAGTAGCTTCTTCAGTCCTTCGTGGGCGGCCAAAGTCGATGCTCCCGGCATTCCGCCCGGAAGCACGAGCATCGAGGCGTCGAAGAAGTCGCAATTCTCGAAATTGATGTCGCAGAGTAAGGACACTCCGTGTGCGCCCTTTACGATTTCGTTCGGAGTGACCGAAACCATTTGCACGTTACATCCTGCGCGTCGCAGCACATCGATTGCCGTAAGGGCTTCAATTTCTTCGAAGCCGTCGGCCAGAAATACATATACGGTTTTCATCATGGATATAATAAATAAATCGTTATCGCAACTTGAAGTAGTAAGTAATTGTGCCGCTTTGATTGTTCAGTCCGTCCACTTCGTTGAAACGGGCTTTGCGGGCAGCGTCTTCCGCCGCCTTACGCAGCGAAGCGTTGACGGTGTTTGTCTGAGGGTTGATGCTCGTGGAAATTACCTTGCCGGCAGGGTTTACGGTGATGTTGACCACCACGCGTCCTTCTTCCTGTACGTTGTAGGCGGGCAGGGGAAGTCCGCCGGGGCCTAACGAACGTCCGCCCAGCGAGAAAGTTCCGTATCCGCCCGTTCCGGTTTTGCTTCCGGTGGCAGAGTTGCCGGTCGGACTTCCTTCCACTCCCGTTCCGCTTGCGGAAGTGCCCCGGTTTTCGCCCATCTGGGCTCCTTTGCCAAAAGCTCCGGCCACTCGTTTGCGAGCGGCTTCTTCGGCGGCTTTGCGTTCGCGTTCGGCTTGTGCTTCGGCTTGTCTGCGGGCTTCGGCCGCTTTCTCCGCGGCTATTTGTTCGGCGGTTTTTGTGGGAGTTTTCGGTTTGTTCTTCGTTTCCTTGCGTCGTTCGGTCTTCGGTTTCACGGCTACGGTTTCCTCATCCGTTTGTGTCATCAGATCTTGTTCGGAGGGGGTATCGGGGAGGGTTTCGCCCGAAGGAGCGGCCGTTTGCGGGAGGATGTCGACGTCGACCAGCGACGGATCATCCCAACCCGAGGCCGATTCCGTATTGCCCAGCATCACGGGTATGCCTCCGGCTTCTTCGTCGGGCAGGGTTACGGCTACGCTGATCAGAATCAAAAGAGCAATGACTGCCGCGTGCACCA
>JBHAEN010000190.1:0-5860 GCA_041855645.1 Bacteroides sp.
CAATGCCTCCCGCAAAGTCGACGTGATTGTCTTTGAGCAGAATCATGTCGAACAGTCCGATGCGATGATTTACGCCGCCCCCGATCTTTACGGCCATTTTTTCGAGCATACGCATGCCCGGGGTCGTTTTCCGCGTGTCGAGTACGCGGGTTCGGGTTCCCTCAAGACGGCGGACGTACTTCCGGGTCGTGGTGGCAATGCCGCTCATGCGCTGCATCACGTTCAGCATCAGCCGCTCGGTTTGCAGCAGCGACTGTATTTTTCCTTCCACCGTCATGACCACGTCTCCGGGTTTCACTTCGGTTCCGTCGGGCATCAGGACTTCGACTTTCAGGGTGGGATCGAACCGGTGAAAAATGATTCGGGCCACTTCGACACCGGCCAACACTCCGGCTTCCTTGATGAGCAGTTTCGATTTTCCCGTCGCATCGGCGGGAATGCACGACAACGTGGTGTGATCGCCGTCGCCGATGTCTTCGGCAAAAGCCAAATCGATCAGCTTCTCGATCAGTTCTTTTTCTTTATTCATTGACTTTATCTATTCTGATTTGATGGATCAAATATTGATTTCCGCTTTTTTTGAAGAAATTGTTGACCCGATACTTTCCGCGTACCGTGGTGAGCGTGCCTACCAGAAATCCCGACTCGTCTCGCCGGCTTTGGTGATTGACCTGAAAGCCGTTCACCTTGTTCTCCGCAAAGAATTCGGTCAGCAACTCGGCGGCTTTCGCCTTATCGACGTTCGTCATAACGGCATCGAACGACAGACCGACCTTTTCGGCCAAGTGTTTCGCCAATTCCTGCGCATCTCCCTTATCGAAAGCGGCGGCCACGCTTTCGTGCACGTTTTGCGCCGTCAGGGAAAGCAGGCATAAGAGCAGCGCCGTCACACTCAAAAGCATTCGTTTTTTCATCATGATACTCTTGTTTGGGGTTACAAGTGGATAGGCAAAGATAAGTATTAATTGTAAAGATGAGCAGAAAGAAGTAAAAGAATGTGTATTTTTGTCCCGAAACATCCGCTTCTTATTGCATGAAAACCATTTTGCTCGTCGTGGGACGTACCGTGGAGAAGCACTTCGACACGGCCATCAACGACTATCTCCGGCGCACGAAACACCATATTTCGTTCGACATGGAAGTCATACCCGAACTCAAAAACACGAAAAGCCTCTCGGCCGAACAGCAAAAAGACCGGGAAGGAGAACTGATTCTGAAGGCCTTGCAACCGGGCGATACAGTGGTGCTCCTCGACGAACAGGGCAAAGAGATGCGCTCCGTCGAGTTTGCCGGCTACATGGAACGCAAGATGAATACGGTGAACAAACGGCTGGTATTCGTCATCGGCGGACCTTACGGATTCTCGGACAAAGTGTATCAAGCCGCGCACGAGAAGATTTCGATGTCGAAGATGACGTTCTCGCACCAGATGATACGCCTCATCTTCGCCGAACAGATGTACCGGGCCGTGAGCATTCTCAACGGCAGCCCCTACCATCACGAATAACCCGCACGGAGGGAGCACGACGTTGCAAAACCGTGATATTATTTCTTTCTTTGCAGGCATAATCCATAATCGACTCCATGAACAAACAGCTCATCATCCTGTGTGGTCTCGCTCTGTCGGGCAACCTCCTCACCGCTTTTGCACAGAGACAGCCGTTGAATCCGCCGCCGCGGGAACTCGTCACGAACCATAAAGAGAGGCCGTGCCCGACCTCCTTCCGCCTCATCGGCGAGGGTGAAGCGAACTCAAGGGCCGTTCGCCAGGTCAAGCGGCTGCTCGGAGAGAAAATCGGCCCCGATGGATTCCCCATCTATATAGGCGAGAAGGACGATAAAGCCGTCAAGCCTTTCCGGAAACGGATTCCGAACCGGGAAGAGGGTTACTATCTTTCGATCGGGGACAACCGCATCGTATTGGCCGGAAACGACGAACGGGGAACTTTTTATGCCGTACAAACCCTGAAGCAATGGATGAGAAACGGTGTTGCCGGCGACAGCCTCACCGCCCTTCTGCATGAAGTGGAAATAAAAGATTACCCCGACATCCGTTTCCGCGGGGTGGTCGAAGGTTTCTACGGAACCCCGTGGACTCACGAGAACCGCCTGAGGCAACTCCGGTTCTACGGCGAGCACAAGCTCAACACCTATATCTACGGCCCGAAAGACGACCCCTATCACAGTACGCCCCACTGGCGAATCCCTTATCCCGAAAAGGAAGCCCGCAACCTGAGCCGACTGATCGAAACGGCAAGGGAGAATGAAGTGGACTTCGTATGGGCCATTCATCCGGGACAGGACATCCAATGGAACGAAGCGGACAGGGCGAAAATCATGGAAAAGTTCGAACACATGTACCGGCTCGGCACGCGCTCATTCGCCATTTTCTTCGACGACATTTCCGGCGAAGGAACCAATGCCGACCGCCAAGCGGAACTTCTCAATTATCTGGACGATCATTTCGTCAAAGCCAAAGGCGACGTCGGGCCGCTCATCATGTGTCCCACGGAATACAACAAAAGTTGGGCAAAGCCCGAAGGCGGCTACCTGAAGACGTTGGGCGAGAAACTGAATCCCGGCATTCAGGTGATGTGGACGGGCGATCGTGTCGTTGCCGACATGACGAGCGAGGGGCTGGATTGGATCGGCCAACAAATCAGACGCCCGGCTTACGTCTGGTGGAATTTCCCCGTATCGGATTATGTGCGCGATCACCTGCTGATGGGTGCCGTCTATGGCAACGAGAAAGGAATCGGGGCAAAGATGTCCGGCTTCGTTGCCAACCCCATGGAACGTGCCGAAGCCTCCAAAATTGCGCTCTACGGAGTGGCAAGCTACACTTGGAACACGGAACGGTTCGACTCGCAACGCTCATGGGAAGAAGCCGCCACCATTCTGTTGCCCGATGCGGCAGAGGCAATGTTCACTTTCTGCCGGCACAACTCCGACCTCGGGCCTAACGGACACGGATACCGAAGAGTGGAATCGACGGAGATCCGGCCTTATGCCGAACGGGCGTTACAAGCCCTCCGAAGCGGTAGAACGATAAACACAGACGACTTCATCCGCCTGAAACGGGAGTTTGAAAAGATAATCGAATCCGCCAACCTTCTGCTCACCTCCGAAAGCAATCCCGCTCTACTCGCAGAAATCAAGCCGTGGATACGTCAATTCGGCCTGCTCGGGCACATGGGCAGCGAAGCACTCGCGCTCAACGAAGCCCTCGGACAGCAGTCGGAAGAAACGTTCAAAAGAAAGTACAAACACCTGAAAGCCTTACAGAAACTAAGCTACGAGATTGATCAGACGGAGAATCAGAACCCTTATCAACCCGGCGTGAAAACCGGAAGTAAAATACTCATGCCGCTGATCGACACGCTTTTCATCACGGCCGTCGGGCAATTCAACCGTGAACACGGAACGCAACTGAGCATCACGACCCGATATTCCCCGCATTCGTTCGCGAGCAACATGGCCTGGCTGAGCCACCGGCCGTTGCAAACCAAGAATCGCGCAGTATCCGTCACCCCACCGCTGGAAGTGGTGAAATGGAGTCCCGGCGGCTACATAGAGTTTACGTTCGACAAGACGTACCCTGCTTTCGAACCGATAATCGACTTCGGACAAAAAGAAACGCCCGCATGGGGCAAACTGGAAGTTTCGGCCGATGGCCGCACTTGGCAGACCGTCACAATCGAGAAAGGGATGAAACCAATGCCGGTCAAGGCCATCCGATTCTCCAACGCGGGCGATAAGGAAGAAGAGATTCGCCTGAAGAGGTTTGCCATCAGGCTGCCGGAGTAGAGATCCGGGTGTTTCGCAAGACCGGGAGATCCCTTCCCAATGTGTCTCATCGGAGAGGGAGGAGTATGGCGTCTACTCTCTGCTCATCAGCCGCTGTTCGGCCAGCCGTTCGTACTTTGTGGACGGGCGGCCGTAATTGGCGAAAGGATGGATGGAGATTCCTCCGCGCGGAGTAAAAAGCCCCGTGACTTCGATGTATTTGGGGTTCATCAGCCGGATGAGATCTTTCATGATGATGTTCACGCAGTCTTCATGGAATGCGCCGTGGTTGCGGAAACTGAACAGATAGAGTTTGAGGCTCTTGCTTTCGACCATCTTCACATCGGGGATGTAAGCAATGCGAATTTCGGCAAAGTCGGGCTGACCCGTGATGGGACAAAGAGCGGTAAACTCGGGACAGTTGAAGCGTACCCAGTAATCGTTTTCGGGATGTTTGTTGTCGAAGGCTTCGAGCACATCGGGGGCATAGTCCTGTTTGTATTCGGTACGGTTGCCCAAGAGAGAGAGTTGTTCCATAATCGTATCGTTGTCGGAGGGAATGCCCGTTGCGCATTCTCGCCGTGTCCTAATTCCTCAGATTTCCTTAATTTTCAACACGTTGTAAGAGATGTTCGTGTCGTAAACGTCGACTCCTTCGATGCGTTTGATGGCATTCACCACGCGAATGGTTACGGGAAGTATGACTACTTCGTACATCGACTTCAACAGTATCTGGAGCCCCATGATCACCATCAGCTTCGACCACGGAATCACTCCTCCGAAAGCGATGGGGAAGAAAATCAGCGAATCGGCCGTTTCGCCCACAAGCGTGGACACGATGGCGCGAAGCGAGAACCGGCGTCCCCGGGTGGCTATCTTCATTCGGCTCATGACATAGGCGTTCAGGAAAGAACCGACCAGAAAGGCGAGCAGACTGGCAACCACAATGCGGGGAGCCATGCCGAAGACGAAGTTGAAATGTTCTTCACCCGTCCAGAACGGAGCGGCGGGCAGGGCAACGGCAATCAGCCCCAAGCCTACGACAAAGAAGTTCATGACAAATCCGCTCCAGATGATGAGGCGGGCTTTACGGAATCCCCACACTTCGGCGATGCAGTCGTTGATGATGTATGAAACGGGAAAGACCAGCAGTCCGGCGGTAACTTGAAGGCCGGCGATTTCGATGACTTTGGTTTCGAGAAGATTGGCTGCTATCAGACAGACATTGAAGAGGATGCCCAGCAGCATGAAAGGTACGGATACTTTTTCTTTCATAATTCCTGTTTTTTACGTGGTGTTCTAGAATACACGGCCGTTATTCGCGGCGTCGCATGTTGTCGGCTATTCAGCCGGGATTGGAAAGACCGAAGAGCAGCAAGCGCACCCGTTTGCTGCTCTTCGGCGATATTTTTTCATTTCTTTTTCGCAAAGTCGATGACGATTTTGCCAATCGTCGTCACGGCCAATCGTTCGGTCCCGGGCTTCTTCTCTCTGCCGAAAGAAGACTGCCCCTCTCTTGACGGAAACCGCCGTGACTTACTTTTTCTTGCGGTCGCCGTAACGGCTCATGAACTTATCCACACGGCCGGCCGTATCCACGAGTGTAGACTTACCGGTGTAGAAAGGATGCGAAGTGTTCGAAATTTCGATCTTCAGCAACGGATAGGTTTCGCCTTCGAACTCGATGGTTTCTTTCGTTGCTACGGTCGACTTAGACAAAAACATATCACCGTTCGACATATCTTTGAATACTACCGGACGATATGATTCCGGATGAATACCTTTTTTCATTGCAATTCTTTATCTTAAATAAGTTATTATTTCAATCCTATTTTGGTAAGAAATAGTGTGTAATGGTCATTTTCAGTCCGCAAAGGTAATGCTTTACTCTGAAATAGAAAAAGTTTTGCCCGAAAAATCTATCATTCACGTCGGGATTATCTTCCCCGTAGAGTCAACCGGCAAGTGCAACACACGTTGATTCTTCTGTAAAACTCGTCTTCGGGTGTTTTTGAATTCCGATTTTTGTCCGGGCTTTCTGTTTATTTTCTTTTGAATCCTCCTGATTTTCTCA
>JBHAEN010000191.1:0-13039 GCA_041855645.1 Bacteroides sp.
ATATCTGTACAAAACAGACTTCGACACCGGCTAAACAGCCATGTCGGAAGCCACCTGAACGGGGAAAAGGCTGCGGACTCTGCGGAGTTTTGCAGCCTTTTTTGTTGAAAAATCGGATGATTTCCCCTTGAAACGACATACTTGCGTTTGTTAAACCGCGAAAAATTTTTTATGCAAAAACGCCACCAATTTTGTTTAAAAACGATTCGAGGAAACAAACGAAAACTGTCTGCTTTTTTAACCAAATCCGAAAAAGGACAATTCGGGAAAGAAGCATAAGGTAAAATAATCAAACAATTCGAGGATGTGAAATTCTCATACAAAACCTCCCGCCACTCTTGTTTTTCGCTCTTCCGTCGGCTTCCCTCGTCTTCCGGTGCAATATTCCTCGAAAAAAAACGGAGGGAATAGAGCGATTTCTTGTACCTTTGTGCGTCGGAAAAAACAGTGGATTTTATGAAGATAGAAGATAAATTGATTGCGTCCGTGCGTCGCGGACTTCAGGAACTTTACGGGCAAGAGGTGCCCGAAGCAATGGTGCAGTTGCAGAAAACGAAGCGTGAATTTGAAGGCCACCTCACGCTGGTGGTGTTCTCCTTTCTCAAGATGTCGCGCAAAAGTCCTGAACAGACGGCGCAGGAGATAGGGGCCTATTTGAAAGAGAATGAGCCGGCGGTGGAAACGTTCAATGTCATCAAAGGCTTTCTGAACCTGACCGTCGCTTCGGCGTCGTGGCTCGAACTGCTGAACGGGATTCACGCCGACGGACGATACGGCCTGAAAACCGCGGGAGAAACATCGCCGCTGGTGATGATCGAATATTCGTCGCCCAACACCAACAAACCGCTCCACTTGGGGCACGTGCGCAACAATCTGCTGGGTAAATCGCTGGCCAACATCATGGAAGCCAACGGAAATCGCGTGGTGAAGACCAATATCGTGAACGACAGAGGCATACACATCTGCAAATCCATGCTGGCCTGGCAGAAATACGGCAAGGGCGAAACGCCCGAATCGTCGGGAAAGAAGGGCGATCACTTGGTGGGCGACTACTATGTGGCTTTCGACAAACATTATAAGGCCGAAGTGGCCGAAGGCATGGCAAAAGGCATGACGAAGGAAGAAGCCGAAGCCGCTTCGCCCCTGATGCGCGAAGCCCGCGAAATGCTCGTCCGCTGGGAGGCCGGCGACCCCGAAGTGCGCGCTCTCTGGTCGATGATGAATAATTGGGTCTACGCCGGGTTCGACGAAACCTATCGTAAGATGGGCGTGGATTTCGATAAAATCTATTACGAGTCGGAAACCTATCTCGAGGGAAAAGAAAAAGTGACGGAAGGCCTGCAAAAAGGATTTTTTTACCGGAAGGACGACGGCTCCGTATGGGCCGATCTCACCGCCGAAGGACTCGACCACAAACTGCTGCTGCGCGGCGACGGCACATCGGTCTACATGACGCAGGACATCGGCACGGCCAAACTCCGCTTCGACGATTATCCGATTGATAAGATGATCTACGTCGTGGGCAACGAACAGAATTATCACTTTCAGGTGCTCTCCATCCTGCTCGACAAACTCGGCTTTGAATGGGGAAAGAGCCTGGTGCATTTCTCCTACGGCATGGTCGAACTGCCCGAAGGCAAGATGAAATCGCGCGAAGGAACCGTGGTCGACGCCGACGACCTGATGGAAGAAATGATCGGCACCGCCAAGGAAACCTCGCAGGAACTCGGAAAGCTCGACGGACTGACACAGGCCGAGGCCGACGACATTGCCCGCATCGTGGGGCTGGGCGCACTGAAGTATTTCATTTTGATGGTCGATGCCCGCAAAAACATGACTTTCAATCCGAAAGAATCCATCGACTTCAACGGAAACACCGGACCCTTCATTCAATATACCTACGCCCGCATCCGATCCGTGTTGCGCAAAGCGGAAGAGTCGGGACTTGCCTTACCCGATACGTTGCCATCGGGCATCGCTTTGAACGAGAAGGAAAAAGCCCTCATCCGGCAGCTGGCCGAGTTTGCCGCCGTGGTGAAACAAGCGGGCGAGGATTACAGCCCCTCGGTCATAGCCAATTATGTGTACGATTTGGTGAAGGAATACAATCAGTTCTACCACGACTTCAGCATTCTGCGCGAAGAAGACCGGTCGGTAAAGCTCTTCCGCATCGTGCTCTCGGCCAACGTGGCGAAAGTCGTCCGCTTGGGCATGGGACTGTTGGGTATCGAAGTGCCCGACCGGATGTAGCGTCAAGGAAAAAACAACGAAGATACTCTTTGATTGTGATTGGGGGCCGAACCGAAATTTTTTATTTCGGTTCGGCCCCCTTTAAGTTTGTGGGAAAAGTACGTCGCCCGCTTAGAACCGGAAAGTCAGTCCGCCGAAGAAGTTGAATCCCTGAGCGGGATAGCCCCAATACTGTTGGAACTCTTGGCTGAGGAGATTGTTCAGGCGTGCGTAAATCGAAATGTCCTGAAAGATTTGGTAATCTACGCCGGCGTGCAGATTGCTCACGGCAGGCATGGAAGGATAATTGCCTCCGGCGGCTTTCCGGTTGATGTAGTCGTAGCCCGCATAAATCAGCCAGTCGGCCGTGGGTCGCAGGTGAGCTTTGATTGCGATTTGATTGACGGGCTTCACGGCCAGCAGCAAATCATTGTCTTTGGCATTCCACTTGCGGTACACGTATCCGGCGCTTATGCCGAAGGTTTCTTTATAGTCGTAACTCAGTTCAAAGCCCGCATAGGTGTTTTCGGTCTTTCCCTGCACGAAACTGACCCGATTGGTGGTGAGCGCGGAATTGGTGGCGGGGCTTTCCATGAGGTAAGAAAGATCGTCCGTCAGTTTTTGGAAACCTGCGTAAAGATGAAACCGAAAACCGGCGAACGGCGATGCTTTCAGACCGGCCGAGGCATTCAGCTGTTCGAACGTATCGCGCGGGCGAATCACGTAGTATTGGCCTGCATACGCATCCGTTCCTTCTTGTTGGGCAAAGACTGCGTAAGGATTGATTTGTTCCGCCCGCCGGAAATCGTTCAGCAGCGTACCGCCTTGGATTTGTGCATAGAGCACATACTGTTCGGCAAAGCGGAGCGAGGCGGCGAGGTCGGGAGCAAGGCGATAGCTTCTGCCGAAGCCAAACGAAAGATCGGTTCTTCCCCCTGCACGTAATTTCCAACTTTCTCCGCTGATTTCGTAATACGGATTCAGGCGGATGGCCGTGTAGCTGTTGAAATCGGCGTATGCCTGCTGTCCGGCTTGCGGAGCATCGCTTCCGTAACGGAAATGGTTCATCTCTGCGGCGATGGTAAGTGTCTGCTGATCGCCGACAACTCCGGTCACGTCGCCCTTCAGCCTCACGATGGTTTCACGAATCGGGGTGTACGCGCTGCTGATGATGCCGCTGTGCTGTCTTCCGTAGAATAATAAGCCGGCCTCTCCGCCGAAACGGAAGTCGGCGTTCTTGTCCGTGCTGCGAAGCGAGGCATACACGTCGCCCGAAGTGAGTTTCTGTTTGTTGGCAGTGCTTGTCGGCAGATAGTTGAAGTTGCTCAGTCCGAAGTTTCCGCCCACCGATAGGGTTGCTCCGTCGAAACGATGCGAAAAGTCGGCTTGGGCACGGGTGCGGTAGTAGCGGGATCGAAAGAAAGGATCGTTGTCGACTTTGCCGTTCATGCCGTCCATGCCGAAGCGGAGATTTAGTCCGCCGCGTTCCGACAGGCGAAACAGGTAATTGGCCAGCAGGTCGAGATTCCAGTCGTTTCCATATCCCAATCGGGCGTATCCGGGTTTTTCTGTTGCCTGTTGTTCTTTTGCGCTGAACGAGGGCATCCGTCCCGGAGTAATGGAGGAGGCGGGACGGACTGTGGTGGCGTAGTCGACCGCGCTTTTCGGGACGGTGGGCTCTTTCACGGCGGGCAACACGTTCACTTTATCCGCATCGGAGATTTGCGGGATGTATTCTTGCTCCACGACCACCGTGCGGGTTACGGTCGTGTCTTTCGCCGCTTTCTTCTGAGCGGCGGCCGGCAAACAGAGCAGCAGGGCGAGCCCGCTTATTGTGTATGGGATGGAGTAACGTTTCATGTTTCCTTTATTGTTTTTCAGCTTTTACGGATTGAGTTTCTTCAGGCGGCTTTCTATCATGCCCTGTATGTCGTCGTCGGTGCGATAATTCTGTTGCAGACTCATCAGGTATTGGCGGGCATCGGCGGTTTTTCCCGTATCGGCATAGACGTCGGACAGCAGGACGAAACTGCGCGCCAGCCAATAGGCGTGAGGCGTGCTTTGCTCCATGTAGTCGAGCAATTCCTTTTCGGCCGAGGCATAATCTTTGATGTCGTAGAGTGCTTGTGCCACGTTGTATTTCGCTTCGGCTCCGTAGAGGTTACGGGTGTCTTTGGCCAAGGTGCGCCAGTCGGCCATGGCCTTTTGGAGCGCGCGTTGGTTTTTGTAGGCCTGTGCGCGTTGGTACAAGGCTTCGTTTTGCAGTTCGGGATTCAACTTGCTTTCGGTCAGCAGTTCGGTGGCCGCGTTGATGACGGCGGCATCGTCTTTCAACAGCACGGCGCAGCGCAAGATGCCTTTTTCGGCGAGCAAACGCTGTTCCGTTCCGGCGGCTTTGCCTTTGAGCAACCTGTAGCAATGCAGGGCTTCGTCGGTTTGTTTTTGTTTGAGGAGCACTTCGGCGCGAAGCGAAAGCACGTCGGCGGCATACGGGTGGTCGGGATACTGCAACAGTTTGCCGGAGTGTTGCAGGATGAGGGCATCGTCTTTTTGCTCCTCGCCGATGCGGCAGAGGTAGTAATGGGCATTCAGGCTGTAAGCACCTTCGGGAAAGGCTTGCAGATAGCGGGTGAAGCTCTTTTTCGCCTCTCCCGTCTGTCCGCGCATGTAGATGCGTTCGGCGGCGGTGTATGTGAGCGAATCCTGTTCGTTCGCGTCGAAGCGGATTTGTCCGGGCATGCTGTTGGCCAAAGCCGCATATTCGCCGATGCGGTTTTGATCGACGTAGATGGACTTCAGGTCGCGCAGTGCCAAACGGGCTTCTTCACTGCCCGGATACTTTTCCACCACCTGTTTGTAGGCCGAAATGGCCGCGTCGTAATTGCCGTTCTGATAGTGCAACAGCCCGATTTCGGCAGCCGCTTTCCGGCTTACGGGGCTTTCGGGGTGGCGGGCGACGAGGTCTTGGAAGGCGACGATGGCTTGCGGATTGTTCTCCGTCAGCACGTAGGATCGTCCTTTTTCATACAGGGCGTTTACCGTGTAGGGCGATTCGGGGTATGTGTCGGCCAGACGGTTCAGCAGACTGATCTTACCGCTGTAATCGCGTTGCAGTCCCCGGATGAGAGCCTGCTGGTAGAGGGCATAATCGCCGGCGTCGGCCGAGGTCTGCGCAGCCTGTGCATAGTAGTTTTTGGCTTCTTCGAAGCGTCGGGCTTGGAGATGGCAGTCGCCGATGCGGTTCAGCGCGTCGGCACGTGCGGCCGTATGAAGATTGCCCTTGAGTTCGACGAACTTGCGGAAATAATTGGCCGCCTGCGTATAATCCTTGCGATGGAAGGCGATGTACCCGAGGTTATAGTTGGCCAAGCCGTACATGTCGCTGTCCGGACGAGGCGTCAGTTGCAAGTAAGCGGCAAAATCTTCGGCGGCTTCATTCATCCGTGCTTGCCGGTAGAACGTTTCGCCGCGCCAATAGTGTGCTTCGGCACGGGTTGCGCGATCGTACTTTCCCAGCTCGAGCGAGCGGTTCAGGTAGCGGCGCGCTCCGTCGAAATCGGCATTGGCGAAGTCTTGAGTACCCAGCCGGAACAGGATTTTCTGTTTGGCTTCGAGAATGGTTGGGCTTGGTTGTGCGATGCGCTCGATGGATTTCAATGCCGTGTCGTAGCTGTGCGTATTCATGTAGACCTCCACGAGGTAGCCACTCACCTGAGCGGCATACGGGGAAGAGGGGAAGTCGTTGAGAAATTTTTCAAATGCCGTAACCGATTCGCCGAAAGCGGAGAAAGACGTCTCGTGCAGACAGAGTGCATAGTTGTAGGCGGCTTGTTCCTTCACACTGCGATCGGCGTCCGAGGCGGCGGCCTGTTCAAAGCTGAGCCGGGCTTTTGTTTTATCGGCGAGTCGCAGGTAGGCCACTCCGCGGTACAGAGCCGCATTTTGCGACAAGGCATCGAGTCCGGTCATCACCTCGCCCAGTGTTTCGGCCGCTTGCGAGTAAACGCCGGTTTGGTGATAAGAGATTCCCAGCCGGTAGAGTGCGTCGCGGCGAAGGGGCTTGCTGCCGCCTGCCGTATATTGCCGATAGGCTTCCACGGCTTGCGCATACTGTGCCTTGTGATAGTGAACATCGCCCAGAATGCGGTACATTTCCGAGATTTGTTCGCTTCGCGGATGGGTGTCGATGAATTTTCGGGCCGTTTGCCGTGCGGCGTCGTAATCTTGGCGGACGGTGTAAATCTCCGCAATGTAATAAGGAACCAGTGCGCCGTATCGGGCATCGTTCTGCAGAGGGAGGAATCCTTTCAGGGCTTCATCGTAACGCTGTTGCGTGTAACGGATGTAGGCCAGATGAAAAGCGGCGTCCTTGGCAAACCGGCCCCGGCTTCCGCGCAGGGTTTCGAGCCATGCGGCGGCCTCGGTGAGATTGCCCGTTTTCAGGTACGACACGGCCAGCTGGTACGTCCGTTCGTCACGCTCTTCGTCGGCAAGGAGTCCGAGCCGTGAGGAATTGAGCAGAGCCAACGCTTCGTCGTACTTTGCTTCGTAGAAGCGACACGAGCCCAGAAGGGCGTAAACGCGGTCGGCATGCGGCGAATCGGGATAGTTGTCGAGGTATGCGCGGAGTTTCTCCACACGGTCTGTTTCCTGCAATTCGTATGAGGCACAAGCCAGCATATAGTCGGTCTCCTGAAGCAGATCGGCGTTCGGTCGCTGTGCCTTGAACGCCTTTAGGGCCGGTACGGCCGCGGCATAATGTTGCTCCAGAAATAATTCCCGGCCTTCGGTGTAGAGACGTCGGGGCGAAGTGATTTTCTCGCCGGTCTGTGCGGTGACGGTCAGCGCGAAGCCGCTTAGTGCGACGCAGGCTAACCGGATGAGGTCTTTTTTCTTCATAACGTCTGTAAAGAGTTTGTGCAAAAATATCATATATCCGTGAAGAAGAGGAAAGCGGGCGCGGTTTTTAAGACACTTTACTATCTCGCTCCTTTTTTTAGTGCCCGGAATCATGAATGTCCGTATGTTTTCTCCGGAGTTCGGACAGCAAAGGCGGTCGGCGGTGTGAGTTCGCAATAAAAAAGGAAGTCGGAGTTTTTTGTTCGATAATTTCAGACTGCTGTTTTGTCCGACTAATTTACCGATTCTTTCTTTCCCGGTTTTCTTCCTTTTCGGTTTCGGTTAAAAAAGAATACAATTTTCGATTGTTTCTTCGAATCGTTTTTAAACAAAACAGGTGGCGTTTTTGCATAAAAAATTTTTCGCGGTTTAACAAACGCAAGTATGTCGTTTCAAGGGAAAATCATCCGATTTTTCAACAAAAAAGGCTGCAAAACTCCGCAGAGTCCGCAGCCTTTTCCCCGTTCAGGTGGCTTCCGACACGGCTGTTTAGCCGGTGTCGAAGTCTGTTTTGTAAAGATATATTGTTGTTTCGGCGGTCGTTTTCATGTTTCGCTTCATTCGTTTTCCGGCCAAAGATAAGAAAAGGGACTGAGAACCGGGCTTGTTTGGAGCCGATACAGAAATGAGTCGGTTCGACTTTTTGTCCGGCGGCCGAAATATCGGGTGTAAAAACGATCAGCAAGTGAAGAAACTCTTATCTTTGTCGTCAGCATATTAAAATATAGAAAGCATTATGGCTAAAAAGAAAGAAAAAAAAGAGAAGAAAGCCGGAAAACGGATGACGAAGAAAGAATTGGCCGCGTTGTTGATCAACTTCTTTCATGGCAAGCCGGGCGAAACGCTCAGCCTGCGTCATCTGTTCTCGGAACTCAGGCTCACCACACATCCGCAGAAGATGCTTTGCGCAGACATTCTGCAAGACTTGCTGGCCGACGATTACATCAGCGAGGTGGAAAAGAACAAGTACAGGCTCAACACCCGCGGAACCGAAATGGTGGGTACATTCCTGCGGAAGAGCAACGGCAAAAACTCTTTCATTCCCGAAGAGGGCGGAGACCCCATCTTTATAGCCGAACGCAATTCGGCGCACGCGATGAACAACGATAAGGTGCGCATCATGTTCTACGCCAAACGCAAAAACAGGCAGGCCGAGGGCGAAGTGATCGAAGTGCTGGAACGCGCCAACGACACCTTTGTCGGTACGCTCGACGTGTCCAAATCATACGCTTTTCTTGTGACCGAAAACCGAACGCTGGCCAACGACATCTTCATCCCCCGCGACAAACTGAAGGGGGGCAAGGACGGCGATAAGGCCGTGGTGCGCGTGGTGGAATGGCCGGATAAGGCGAAAAACCCCATAGGGCAAGTGGTCGACATTCTGGGGCGTGCGGGCGACAATACCACGGAGATGCACGCCATTCTTGCCGAGTTCGGACTTCCCTACGTCTATCCCTCGGCCGTGGAAAAGGCCGCCGACAGGATACCCGACGAGATTCCGGAGGAAGAAATCGCCCGCCGCGAAGATTTTCGAGGAGTGACCACCATCACCATCGACCCGAAAGACGCGAAAGATTTCGACGATGCGCTTTCCATACGCCCGCTGAAAAACGGCTTGTGGGAAGTGGGAGTCCACATCGCCGACGTGACGCACTACGTCAAAGAAGGCGGCATCATCGACAAGGAGGCCGAGAAGCGTGCCACGTCGGTCTATCTCGTAGACCGCACCATCCCCATGCTGCCCGAACGGCTTTGCAACTTCATCTGTTCGCTCCGTCCTCACGAAGACAAACTGGCTTTTTCCGCCATCTTCGACATGACGGAGAAAGGCGAAGTGCGCAACGCGCGCATCGTGCATACGGTCATTAACTCCGACCGTCGGTTTACCTACGAGGAAGCCCAGCAGATCATCGAAACGGGCGAAGGCGAGTTTAAACGGGAAATTCTCATGCTCGACACAATGGCCAAAGCACTCCGTGAGAAGCGTTTTGCAGCCGGAGCCATCAACTTCGATCGGTATGAAGTGAAGTTTGAAATCGACGAGAAGGGAAAACCCGTCAGCGTCTACTTTAAAGAATCGAAAGAGGCCAACAAGCTGGTGGAAGAATTTATGCTGCTGGCCAACCGCACGGTGGCCGAACAGATAGGCCGTGTTTCCAAGGACAAGAAAACGAAGGTGTTGCCTTACCGCATACACGATTTGCCCGATCCCGAAAAGCTCGAAAACCTGTCGCAGTTCATCGCCCGGTTCGGGTATAAAGTACGTACCACGGGAACGAAGGTCGACATTTCCAAATCCATCAATCATTTGCTGGACGACATTCACGGCAAGAAAGAAGAGAACCTCATCGAAACCGTATCCATCCGTGCCATGCAGAAAGCGCGTTACTCCACGCACAACATCGGGCATTACGGGTTGGCATTCGACTATTATACGCACTTCACCTCGCCCATCCGCCGCTATCCCGACATGATGGTACACCGGCTCGTGACCAAATACCTCGCCGGGGGAAGAAGCGTTTCGGAACAGAAATACGAAGATCTTTGCGAACACTGTTCGGAAATGGAACAGGTGGCGGCCAATGCCGAACGCGCTTCGGTGAAATACAAACAGGTGGAATTCATGAGTGAACGGCTGGGGCAGGTTTACGACGGAGTGATTTCCGGCGTGACGGAATGGGGGCTTTACGTGGAACTGAACGAAAACAAGTGTGAAGGTATGGTCCCCATACGCGACTTGGACGATGATTACTATGAGTTCGATGAAAAGAATTATTGTCTGCGCGGACGCCGCAAACACCGCACTTACAGTCTGGGCGATGCCATCACCGTCCGCGTGGCGCGCGCCAATCTGGAGAAAAAACAACTGGATTTCGCCCTCATTGAAGATTAAATAAAAAAAACACCGCCGGTTGCCCGGACTGCATGGCGCGTGCGACGGGTGAACCGTCCGGCCTGTACAGCTCTCCGGGCAACCGGCGGCGGAATTCAGGGTCAATAGTTCGTTTTCTGCACTTCAAAGTGGGCTTGCGGGTGCAAACATGCCGGACACGTTTGCGGAGCTTCTTTGCCCACGGTAACGTAACCGCAGTTGCGGCATTGCCACACGACCTCGCCCTCTTTGGCGAACACCGTCATGTTTTCAATGTTCTTGACGAAAGCCAGATAGCGTTCCTCGTGTGCTTTTTCGGCGATGGCGATGTTGCGGTACATGGCTGCGATGGCCGGAAAACCTTCCTGTGCGGCCACTTCCGCGAAATGAGGATAGTCTTTTGTCCACTCCTCGTTTTCTCCCGCTGCCGCTGCACGCAGGTTCTCCAATGTGGAACCGATGACTCCTGCCGGATAGCAGGCGGTGATTTCAACCATGCCGCCCTCGAGGAACTTGAACATGCGCTTGGCGTGTTCCTTTTCCTGCTCGGCCGTTTCGGTGAAGATGGCGGCAATTTGTTCGTAACCCTCTTTCTTGGCCACACTTGCAAAATACGTGTAGCGCATTCTCGCTTGCGATTCGCCGGCAAACGAGGTCAGCAGATTCTTCTCAGTCTGCGTTCCTTTGATGCTTTTAGCCATAATGTGTAAATGTTTATTCGGACGCTGTTGTTGACAGGAGCGCCCTTACCCGTTACAGAATTGATACCGCAAAGATAAAAGAATGGCGGAGAAATCCAATCAGGCCGTCCGTTATTTTATTCGGCGTCCTTGTCCCTCGCGGTCGGCAAGGTTCGGTTTCGGGAGCTCGACACAGAAACTCCGACAAAGAATTTTACATCCCGATACTTTTCCCTACTTTTGCATCCGCGAAAGAATCCATAGAGTATTCCATAAAGAATGCATAATGAAGTTGCTCGACTTTAAACCCCGTCTGGCATCCTGCCTTAAAGGATACGGGAAAGAAACATTCATGGCCGACTTGATGTCGGGTGTCATCGTCGGTATCGTGGCCTTGCCTCTGGCCATCGCTTTCGGTATCGCTTCGGGAGTTTCGCCCGAAAAGGGTATTGTCACGGCCATCATAGCCGGTTTTCTCATTTCGCTTTTGGGCGGTAGCAAAGTACAGATCGGCGGCCCGACGGGCGCATTCATCGTCATCATCTACGGCATCATTCAGGATTATGGCGAGGCCGGATTATTGGTGGCCACGCTCATGGCGGGCGTTCTGCTCGTGGCCCTGGGTTTCTTCAAGCTGGGCACTGTCATCAAATTCATCCCTTATCCCATCATTGTGGGCTTCACGAGCGGCATCGCGGTCACTATATTTACTACGCAGATTGCAGACGTTTTCGGCTTGTCGTTCGGAGGCGAAAAAGTGCCGGGCGATTTTGTCGGTAAGTGGCTGCTCTACTTCCGGCATTTCGACAAAGTCAACCTCTGGAATACGGCCGTCAGCCTGATCAGTATCGCCATCATCATGTTGACGCCGCGGTTTCTGAAAAAGATTCCCGGTTCGCTGGTAGCCATCATCGTGGTTACGGTGGCAGTCTTTCTGTTGAAGACGTATGCCGGCATCGATTCCATCCCTACCATCGGCGATCGCTTTTCCATCCAGGCCGAATTGCCCGAGGCAGTTGTACCCGAATTGAATTGGGCGGCGGTTCAGAGTCTCTTTCCCGTGGCCATTACCATTGCTTTGCTTGGCGCGATCGAATCGCTGCTTTCGGCCACCGTGGCCGATGGAGTGACGGGCGACCGCCATGATTCGAACACGGAACTCATCGCACAGGGCGTGGCCAATATCGTTACCCCGCTCTTCGGCGGTATTCCTGCCACGGGAGCCATCGCACGTACGATGACGAACATCAATAATGGTGGCCGTACACCCGTGGCCGGCATTATTCATGCCGTGGTGTTGCTGCTTATTCTCTTGTTTCTCATGCCATTGGCACAGTACATTCCCATGGCCTGTCTGGCCGGAGTGCTGGTCGTCGTTTCTTACAACATGAGCGGATGGCGAGTGTTTAAGGCACTGCTCAGGAATCCCAAATCGGATGTGGTTGTGTTACTCATCACTTTCTTCCTGACGGTTATTCTCGATTTGACGGTGGCCATAGAAATCGGTCTTGTTATCGCCTGCCTGCTCTTTATGAGACGGGTCATGGAAACGACGGAAATCTCCGTTATTCGCGACCAGATCAATCCGAATACGGAAGTCGATATTGCTCTGAACGAAGAACATATTCTCATACCGAAAGGAGTCGAGGTGTACGAGATAAACGGTCCTTATTTCTTCGGCATCGCCACGAAATTTGAGGAAACGATGTCGGTAATAGGCGATCGCCCCCAAGTGCGCATCATCCGCATGCGTCGTGTACCCTTCATCGACTCGACGGGTATTCACAACCTGACCACGCTTTGCGAAATGTCGCAGCGCGAGAAAACAACCATTATCCTTTCGGGAGTCAATGAAAAAGTGCATCTGACATTGCAAAAAGCAGGGTTTTATGAGTTGCTCGGTGAAGAAAACATTTGTCGCAACATCAACGAGGCTCTCGAAAGAGCAAAGAAACTCATCGAACCTTCCGACTCGAATTTGTCCGTATAGGAGAAGAGAATTGCCGTTCCCTATTGCCGACGTTGCGATGCGGACATTCTCGGCTCGCAACTTAAGCCCCGGCCTTGTTTATTGGCCGATTTGTTAAATCCTCTTTTCGAGTGAATATGAAGACGGTGCGTGAACCGTGAGGTGACATGAGTCAGTCTGCCTCTTAATATCGAACCGATATACTATAAAAAAAGCATGCCAACCTCGTTGGCATGCTTTTTTTGTTGTATGACGCGCGGTTATTCCTTCGATGGCGTTTTAAGCATCGATATTGGCATACGTTGCGTTTTCTTCGATAAATTCGCGGCGCGGGGCAACTTCTTCGCCCATGAGCATGGAGAATACGTAGTCTGCTTCGGCTGCATTTTC
>JBHAEN010000192.1:0-7296 GCA_041855645.1 Bacteroides sp.
CGAAGTTCTTGAGCTGCTCCACCGTAAACGGATCGGCTTTGGCAAGTACCCGCTGGCTGCGGTCGTTCGGATTATCGCCGTAAATGTTTTCAAAATAGACCGAATAACGGCTGGGCAGTGCGGTGGCGTCAATGCCTTCTTCACGGAGCTTATCCACAACATGCAATTCGGTGTCGCCGACAGCCGTCACGAGGGCATAATCCAAATCGTTGAAACTTTTTAGCGCACGCGAACTGTAGAAAGCCGTCCCTCCCGGCATGTAGACTGTGCTTTGTGGTGTCACCACCTTGTCGAGAGTGATGTGACCGATGCAATAGAGTTGATGTTTCTTCATATAAATGATGGCATAAAATAAAAAACCTTCAAGAGATAAAGGTCTTGAAGGTTTTTTCTGTGTCTGTGCGGATGATAGGACTCGAACCTACACGCCTCTCGGCACCAGATCCTAAGTCTGGCGCGGCTGCCAATTACGCCACATCCGCTTCGTTTTCGTGTTGTTTACGCCGCAAAGATAGAAAGTTTTTTTCATCTTACTCAAAAAAGACAAGCAGATTTTCCGCTCATCGGCTTTGTCGCCCATTTCGGGCGTATCCTCATTTAGAAAGAGGCCAAAGCCTTTTCGAGTATGGAGTCTTTTTGGCGTAGCATGTCCGCTTCGGACATGTCGACAAATATGTCGGGGTCAATGCCTTCTTCGAGCGATTGCATGTTCTTTCCGTAGTGGGGACTGGCGGAAAAGCGGATGCTCCAGCCGTTCGGCAGTTCCGAGGTGAAAGGCAGCCCTGAACCTCCCCCCGTACGATCGCCCATCTGAATGATTTTCCCGCTTTCGATGCTGCGCATCGCATTGACGAATTCGTTGGTCGCGCTGTAACAGCGGCGGTTGGTCAGCAGCACCACTTTTTTCTGCCAACGTACTCCGTTGGAAGGTTCCATATAGATAGGTTCCGGATCGGAAAAGTCCGAATGTCCCTTGCCTGTTTTGTGTCGGATGTAGCCCGTAAGCACTTTTTCGTTCGTGAAGCGCGAAGCGATGCGGTAGCAGTTGGTCAGGTTGCCGCCCTTGTTGTCGCGCACATCGATGATCAGCCCGTTGCAAATGCTGAGGTAGAGCAGGATTTCATCCAGATTCCCGTCTCCCACGCCGGAGCTGAAGCTCTCGTAGCGGATATAGCCGACGTTGTTGTCGAATATCTTGTATTTGAGTCCCGCTGCCGTACGGTAACCGCTGCTGGCTGTGCCCAGATAAGTCCCGTAAAGAATGTCTTCCCTGAAATTCCACGGATAGTTCTGATACCAATCGTCGTAGAAAGACACCCGGTCGGAGGATACGAGATTGACGTGTCCGTCGCGAAGAAGATAAAGCATCTCGCTCAACTGGTCAAAGAGGTCTTTGGAGGTCATGCCCGATTTGATTCGCGGACGATATTCATCGTAGACGGCATTCCAGTCTACGCCTTTCTCTTTCAGAAAACAATAGCGTTCGTCGATGATTTTCCACAACTGCTCGAAGTTGCCGACCGGATCATTGGCGAATTTCTCTTCGCGAATGCAACTTGTCAGTACCAATCCGCCGATGAGGCAGAGCAACAGGGGGATGATGTGTCGTTTCTTTTTCATCATGCTTCTTTTAATAGGCCCTCATGGAAGCGGGCAGTAAAGGCTTGTCCTTGGGGCGGATGCGGTACAGCTCTTTGACAAATCCCACCATCAGCGCGTGCGAATAGGCATGTGTCTCGATGCGGTTTACTTTAGATTGCTGAAAATCGCCGACGTAACTGAGCCGCATGAGCAATGCCCCTATGGGGAAGTCCACCGACAGCAGATGCCTGAGTGAGGGTTGATTATGGATTGAGGTGAAATGTATAATGCCTTTCGTGTTCTGCACGGAGAAAATCTCATAGTAAGACTGTCCGTAGTGCGGAGAAAACATGGCTCCCACGAACGGGACATTGAGTTGATAGCGCAAAGTGAGCGGATAGCGCTGCCTTATTTTCAGCCTCCAGATGGCCATGCCCGATGCGCCCAGATTGACGAAAGCGCGCGCCGAAGCGGGGTTGTTGGAGTTGCGCATGCTGTAAATAAAACCCCCGTTGATGTCGAGCAATGCGCCGGCCAGCAGTTTGAAATTCTCTGTCAGACGAAACTGATAATGCAAACCGTAATTCCAGCTCGCCAAACTCGAAACGGCGTGGTTGTTGTCCGCCCGATTGCCCGTATAGCTGAAGTTGACCTGAAACAAGCTTTGGAGGGATACATTGCCGTCGAACAGGGTGGTCATCCGCATCGACTCCCGCGCGAGGCGAAATTCCATCCCTTTATACTCTTGCGGAGACAGATAAGTGTCGTACACGTTTGTCGTGCCCATCCCGTACGACGTGGCGCGAGTGATGTGACGGTGGGCCTGAAGGGAGTCTTTTTCCGCCAAGCCGTTTTTTTCACGTGCGGAGAGGCTGCATGCCAGCATCACCGCTATTCCTATCGTACTTGCCCGGTGTGTTTGCATCGTCGGTATGGATTAAAAAAGTTTCATTTGCCCTGTCAGTTCATCCATGATGTCGCCATCGCTTTTGTGGCTGTCGGGGTCGAGATTCTCCGGCTCGTTGTCCGATTCTTCCTGCCGGTCGGGCGCAGGTTCGGGAAGGCGCACGGGTTCCAGTTCGTTGATGGTGGCTACCGTGTACGTGGTCAGTCGCTTGCCTTTGGCCTTAAATCCTTTCACGGCGATGAACTCTTCGGCATCGACTATCATCGGGTCGCGGAATTCGTCGTGTCCGCCAAAGACGACTTCCAGCCGTGGGAAGCATTCGTCGGTCAGCAGAATCAGGCGGTTGTTCCTGTTCTCGCCCAGATAGTTCTGTTTGCGCGCCGTGCCCTCCATGCAGAAACGCTTCAGGTACGGGTAATTTTGCTGATCGGCATCATAGAGGGCGGCCGTCCACACTTTGTTGGGGTCGTATTTCTCCAGAATGCTGATGTTGTCTTCGTAGTGGTTGCTCACGTCGAAGTTGGTGGTGTAGAAATCGCCGTTGTTCAGTACCACGAGGATGGAATCTTCGCTTTGAAATTCGCCCAGATACTCGCCGCGTCCGTCGTAGTTGAGGCGAAGCACGTCGCGGTCGAACCAGACTTTCCGGCCGCCCAGCGTAGAGCCTCCGCGTTGCTTGAGTACGATCTTGTGTACGGGCAGGCGGGTGAGTATGACGCCTTGCGCCTGCCGTCCTTTGATGGTCACTTCGCTGAAGTCGCGTTCAAAAGTGATGCGGCGCACGTGCGGATTGGGTTTGAGAGTCACTTTGACGACTTCGGCTTCGCCGTTGGGATTGGCACTGAAGTAGGTCACGCGAGAGTCCGGAGTGCCTTGAGTCACGTCGTATTCGCGGTCGCGTACCACTGACGTCACGGCAAAACGCTTGATGTAGGTCGTGCCTTCTTTCCCGTCGCGATAGGCCGCATTGTAAATCGTGCGTTTATCGTTTTTCTTGAAGACGTTGACGTAGAGTACATTTTTTCCGATAAACTTTTTGTCGGCCACGGGGGTGACGATGTAGCGTCCGTCTCGGTAGAAAATGATGACATCGTCGAGATCGGAGCAGTTGGCCACAAATTCGTCCTTTTTCAGCGATGTACCGATGAAGCCCTCTTCCCGGTTAATGTACAGTTTCTCGTTGGCTTCCACCACTTTGGTCGCTTCGATGGTGTCGAAATTGCGGAGTTCCGTTCGTCGGGGGAAGTTTTTCCCGTATTTGTTTTTGAGCATTTCGTACCAATCCACCGTATAGTCGACGATGTGTGTCAGATGGTTGTCGATTTCGAGCACTTCCTCCTTCATTCGCGCGATGGTTTCGTCCGCTTTCTGCGAATTGAATTTCAGGATGCGTGCCATCTTGATTTCCATCAGCTTGAGGATGTCGTCCTTCGTGACTTCACGGATGAATTGGGGATAGAACGGAGTCAAGCGGTTGTCGATATGTTCGCAGGCGGTGTCCATATCTTTGGCTTGCTCAAATTCTTTGTCTTTATAAATGCGTTCTTCGATGAAGATTTTTTCGAGTGAGGCGAAGTGGAGTGCTTCCAGAATCTCGCTTTTCTTGATTTCCAATTCCCGGCGCAACAGATTGAGCGTGTTGTCGGCCGACTTGCGCAATACGGCGCTCACGGGAAGGAAATGAGGCTTGCGGTCGTCGATGACGCAACAGTTCGGCGAAATGCTGACTTCGCAATCCGTAAAGGCATAAAGGGCGTCGATTGTCTTATCCGACGAAGTCCCTGCCGCCAGATGTACGAGGATTTCGACATTGGCCGCCGTGTTGTCATCGACTTTGCGTATTTTGATTTTGCCCTTTTCCACCGCTTTCAGTATGGAGTCGATGACGGTGGAGGTCGTTTTCCCGTAAGGAATCTCCGTGATGACAAGCGTTTTGTTGTCTATCTTGTTGATTTTGGCGCGCACTTTCACCGTTCCGCCCCGTTCGCCGTCATTGTATTTGGCCACGTCGATGGAGCCGCCCGTCTGGAAGTCGGGGTAGAGTTGGAACGCTTCTCCGCGCAGGTAGCTGATGGAAGCGTCGCAAAGCTCGTTGAAGTTATGCGGCAATATTTTGGACGAAAGTCCTACGGCAATCCCTTCCACGCCTTGCGCAAGCAGAAGCGGAAACTTCACCGGGAGCGTGACGGGTTCTTTGTTTCGTCCGTCGTAAGAGAGCTTCCATTCGGTGGTTTTGGGATTGAACACCACGTCGAGCGCGAATTTGGACAAGCGGGCTTCGATGTAACGCGGGGCTGCCGCGCCGTCGCCGGTGAGGATGTTTCCCCAGTTCCCCTGACAGTCGATCAGTAAGTCCTTTTGTCCCAACTGCACCAATGCGTCGCCTATGGACGCATCGCCGTGCGGGTGGAACTGCATGGTATGTCCCACCACATTGGCGACCTTGTTGTAGCGACCGTCGTCCAGCCGCTTCATGGAGTGCAGAATGCGTCGTTGCACGGGTTTCAGCCCATCGTTGATGTGGGGAACGGCACGTTCCAGAATCACGTATGAGGCATAGTCCAGAAACCAGTTCTGGTACATTCCCGTAAGTTGATGTTTGATGCTTTCGTCCCGCGTGTCTGTGGGCTTGTAGTCCGAATGCCCTTCGACGGGCACTTCGTTCGTTTCGTCACTCATAGTTTCTGATATAGCGTATTTTTCTCTGACGCAGGCAAAAATACGAAAATAAATCAGATGAGGGCGAGAAAACGCGCATGTTTTTGCGTCAGAACAGCGTGAACAGCATGTACAGCCAGTGTGCCACGACGGCCGCCACAAGCCCGCCGACGGTGTGCGAGATGATGGCTTTCGAGGTCAGTTCGCGATAGCCGAGCGAATCGAGCATGGCCGTATGCGTACTCAGATAACCGCTCCAGCACATGCCGATGGCCGTAAACACCGCCACCGCGTTGCCGTCCAGCCAACCTTCTCTGAGGAAGTTGGGCACAAGGCTCAGGGCCGCGCCCACCGCGCCAAGCGCCGTGATGGGGAAAGCCACCAGATGCGGGTCGGTGAAGCCGAACAGCCAGCGGAACAGAAAATCGACCTTGTTGGCCAGCCACGGAAGCAATTCCACGCCTTGATAGGCTCCGCCCGTATAAATGCCTTCGGGTGAGGTTCCGAAAGTGAGAATCATTACCAGCGTCGAGATGACGAGCACGCCCGGAATAATGGCAATGCCCACATCCACACCCGTCCGCCCGCCATCGAGCAGAGCGTTGAGCGTGCGCAGGAAAAGCGTTTTTTCTTCTTCGTGCGATTGGGTTTCGACAAACTCGAATTCTTCGTCGCAGGCATTTTCCTCGGCGTAGCGGGGGTAGGCTTTGATGACGAAACGCTGCATCAGTCTTGTGGAGACGATACAGCCCGCCACCGCGCCGAACAGCCCGATGAAGGCCGATGAGGCGAATCCCTGTCCCACCATGAAGACGATGACCAGCAGTCCCATGCCGAAAGCCGTGCCGAAGTTGGTGAGCGAGATGTATTGGTATTTCTTGAAATAGCTGCTGAATCGTTTATCCTGCGAGAGAGAGATGATGGCGGGATTGTCCGAAAGGAACGTCATCACTGCGCCGAGCGAAGCCACGCCGGGCAGGTTGAACAGCGGGCGCATCATGGGGCGAAGCAATTTCTCCAGCAGGCTGACGACGCCGAACTCGACGAACAGTTTGCCGATGGCGCCGGTAATGACGCAGATCCCCATCAGGTAGAATACGGTGTTCAGCAACAGGTCGTGTGCCGTTTTCATGATCGTGTTCAGCATGTTGGCGACGCCCATCACGGAACCGATGTAAGTAAAAAGTCCGAATACGATGATCAGACAAGGGATGCCTTTGGGCAGCCACTTCAGTGGATTGGCGGAAATGTTTTTCATGGGGAAAGAGGTTGTTTGAGTGATGTTATTTCTTTAGAGAAAGCAGATTGGTTTTCCACGTCAGCCCCATGTTGAAATACGTTTGTTTGGGCTGTGTCGTGCCTGCCGGATTGGAGTTCCTTCCATAGGCGTAGCAGCAACCGGCGTGGATGCGCACTTCCTGATTCGTCTTCCGGAGCGGGAAGTATTCGAGGCCTCCGCCCATGCGGGTCAGTTCTGTTCCCGGAAGCACGCAGTAGTCGCCCGCCTCGTTCGAGCGGTTGACGTCGTACGTCACTTTCCCGAACACGCGGAGCTGTTCGCAGGCTTGCCACGAAAGTTCGCCCATCACGGAGGTGTCGTAGAAGAAGAATTTCTGATGCCGGGTGGCCCGGTTCATCCAGTCGAGTTCCACGGAAAATTGGCCGAAAGTGAATTTGTGTCCCAGAGCGAGGTAGGTGATGAATTGCCCCGGAAGATACTCTATCAGGTTGGCCGAGTAGATGGTGCCCAGCGGGCCGTGCGAGCCGTACCACATCAGGTTGAGGGCATACAGGTCGTCCGTGGGCGTGTCGAACGGGCTTTGACAGAGTTGGAACAGGAACTTGTCCGCTCCCGATTTTGTCGTGTAGGCCACGCTTCCGCCCCATTGATAGCAGGGGACGTTGTTCCAGTATTCGGAGCAGAAATACAGGTCGATGGGCGCGCGGTCGTACTCGTAGCCGCCGATTCCCACCACTTGCTTGCCGCCCGCGAATTCCCATCGGTCGGAAGGCTTGTAGGTGAGGTACACCCAGTCCGTCGCGTCAAAAAAGTGGTTTCCCTTATCCGCTTTGTTCAGCCTGTGGCGGAAAGAATAAGAGAAAGTACGGCTCAGGCTGCCGTCGAGTCGCAGGTTGAGATAACTTCCCCG
>JBHAEN010000193.1:0-8077 GCA_041855645.1 Bacteroides sp.
AAATAAAATTAGATATGAAAGTAAGAGCATCCTTAAAAAAACGCACGCCAGAATGTAAGATCGTTAGACGCAATGGCCGTTTGTATGTAATTAACAAGAAAAATCCTAAGTATAAACAACGTCAAGGATAATTTATTATTTTTGCAAAAAAAATAATTCAGTATATGGCTATAAGAATAGTTGGTGTAGACTTGCCTCAAAACAAAAGAGGTGAAATTGCGTTGACCTATGTATACGGAATAGGTCGCAGTAGTTCAGCTAAGATTTTGGAAAAAGCTGGCGTGGATAAAGATATTAAAGTGAAAGACTGGACTGATGATCAGGCTGCCAAGATTCGTGAGATTATCGGAGCCGAATATAAAGTGGAAGGTGACCTCCGCTCTGAAGTTCAGCTCAACATCAAACGTCTGATGGATATCGGTTGCTATCGTGGAGTGCGCCATCGTATCGGCTTACCCGTGCGCGGCCAAAGCACGAAAAACAATGCCCGTACGCGTAAGGGTAGAAAGAAAACCGTTGCTAATAAGAAAAAAGCTACTAAATAATAATTGTTGATATGGCAAAAAAAGCAGTTGCAGCTAAGAAGAGAAATGTGAAAGTAGACGCAAATGGACAATTGCATGTTCATTCATCTTTCAACAATATTATTGTTTCTCTTGCAAACAGTGAAGGGCAGATCATCTCTTGGTCTTCTGCCGGAAAGATGGGATTCAGGGGTTCTAAGAAGAATACTCCTTATGCAGCCCAAATGGCTGCCCAAGATTGTGCGAAAGTCGCATTCGATCTTGGCCTGAGAAAGGTAAAAGCCTATGTGAAAGGACCGGGTAACGGACGTGAGTCTGCCATCAGAACGGTTCATGGAGCAGGTATTGAAGTAACCGAAATCATTGATGTTACTCCGCTCCCGCACAATGGTTGTCGTCCTCCGAAAAGACGTAGAGTATAATTACCTTTAACTACTAATGATCTTGATTTTGTTTTTGGATTGCACTAATTCTTCTCTGTAATCGCGGCTGCAACAAATTGAGTTCATGAATAAACAATTAAAACAAATAAAAAGAAATGGCTAGATATACTGGACCAAAATCAAGAATCGCCCGTAAGTTCGGTGAAGGCATCTTTGGAGCAGATAAAGTTTTGTCAAAGAAAAACTATCCTCCCGGACAACATGGTAATTCCAGAAAAAGAAAGACCTCGGAATATGGTGTGCAACTTCGTGAAAAGCAGAAGGCGAAGTACACTTACGGGGTGTTAGAAAAACAATTCCGTAATTTGTTCGAAAAAGCCGCTGCCGACAAAGGTATTACCGGTGAAGTACTTCTCCAATTGTTGGAAGGCCGTTTGGACAACGTTGTGTTCCGTTTGGGTATTGCGCCGACACGTGCTGCTGCTCGTCAGTTGGTTAGCCACAAACACATCGTGGTTGACGGCAAAGTGGTCAACATCCCTTCATATGCCGTGAAGCCGGGACAACTGGTTGGTGTTCGTGAAAAATCAAAATCTTTGGAAGTAATTGTAAACTCTCTGACCGGATTCAACCACAGCAAATATGCCTGGTTGGAATGGGATGAGGCCGCAAAGGTGGGCAAATTGTTGCACATCCCTGAAAGAGCGGATATTCCGGAGAACATAAAAGAACATTTGATCGTTGAGTTGTATTCTAAATAATAATTAATTTCATGGCGATATTAGCATTTCAAAAACCTGATAAAGTTTTAATGTTGGAGGCTGACGCTAAATTCGGCAAGTTCGAGTTTCGTCCGTTGGAACCGGGTTTTGGTATTACCGTTGGTAATGCCTTGCGCCGAATCCTTCTCTCTTCATTAGAGGGTTTTGCTATCACAACCATCCGTATCGAAGGCGTGGAGCATGAATTCTCGAGTGTGCCGGGAGTGAAAGAGGATGTAACCAACATTATCTTGAATCTGAAGCAAGTGAGATTCAAGCAAGTAGTTGAAGAGTTCGAAAGCGAGAAGGTTTCTATCACGGTTGAGAACTTGAGTGAGTTTAAGGCAGGTGACATAGGTAAGTATTTGACCGGATTTGAAGTGTTAAATCCGGAATTAGTTATTTGTCATTTAGATTCCAAAGCAACCATGCAGATTGAACTTACGATCAACAAAGGCCGCGGTTATGTTCCTGCCGATGAGAATCGCGAATACTGCACCGATGTGAACGTAATTCCAATTGATTCTATTTATACTCCGATACGTAATGTCAAGTATGCAGTGGAGAATTTCCGCGTAGAGCAGAAGACTGACTACGAAAAACTGGTGCTCGAGATTACCACGGATGGTTCCATTCACCCGAAGGATGCACTGAAAGAAGCTGCGAAAGTATTGATTTATCACTTCATGCTCTTCTCCGACGAAAAGATTACGTTGGAGGTGGGCGATGCCGACGGCAATGAAGAATTTGATGAGGAAGTGCTGCACATGCGTCAGTTGTTGAAAACGAAACTCGTCGACATGGACCTGTCGGTACGCGCTCTCAACTGTTTGAAAGCGGCCGATGTGGAGACGCTCGGCGATTTGGTGCAATTCAACAAAACCGATCTCTTGAAGTTCAGAAACTTCGGAAAGAAATCGCTTACCGAGCTTGATGATTTGCTGGAAGGTCTGAATCTGTCGTTTGGAACCGATATTTCTAAATATAAATTAGATAAAGAATAACAATGAGACATAATAAGAAATTCAATCATTTAGGTCGTACTGCTTCTCATAGAAGCGCTATGTTGTCGAACATGGCTTGCTCTTTGATCAAGCACAAAAGAATCACTACGACTGTGGCAAAGGCCAAAGCACTGAAGAAGTTTGTTGAGCCTTTGCTGACGAAAGCTAAGCAAGACACCACGAACTCCCGTCGTGTCGTGTTCAGCAATCTGCAAGATAAGTTTGTGGTAACGGAACTGTTTAAAGAAATCTCCGTGAAGATAGCCGATCGTCCGGGCGGATATACCCGTATCATCAAGACCGGCCACCGTTTGGGTGACAACGCGGAAATGTGCTTTATTGAGCTGGTGGACTACAACGAAAACATGGCTAAAGAAAAAGTAACGAAGAAGGCAACGCGTACGCGTCGTTCCAAAAAAACGACGGTTGCTTCTGCTGCTGAAGCTCCTGCGCCTGCGGTATCTGCTGAAGAACCGAAGGTGGAGTCGGCAGAATAAAATTGCCATTCTGATAAATATAAGAAAAGAGGACCTTCCTTTCGGAGGTTCTCTTTTTTTGTTTGTCGGTGTGAGAAGTTGAACTGAGGCCCGGATACTTGTCTGCCGGCCCTGAATGGACGCAAAGTCTGACTTCGCCGCCTCCCGTTCGACTCTACAGCCTTCTTTTTTTCCGCGAACGGGAGATGATGCATTTTGTCGCGCGCTCAATAACCGGGAGCCATCCCATGCGCTGCATCTTTATATGCGGGATTGTAAAATTATTTCGATGCTCTTTGTGAAGTCGATCTCGAAATCGGCCGGGATTTCGCCCCTCTCCAAAACCCGATGGGGAGGGCTTTTCCGAAATGCGTGCATTTGACGTCTGAAACACGTGCATTTCAGACGTCAGACACGCGCATTTCAGGCGTCAAATGGGCGCAGTTGTCGTGTGAAACACGCGCAATTCGGAAAGCGACGGGAAAAGTGTAAAAAAAAGAGAACGTTGAGGGCGGAATGGAGCGGGTGGAAAATCTCTCAAGCAGGGTCTTGTTTTTCCCGAAGAACCGGGACAGGCTCATTGCCGGTGGCATGGTGAAGAGGGAGAACCGAAGGCTTCACGTTTTTAGAGGGCGACGGCAATGACAAAAAACATATATGCACGATAACTACGGGATGTTGCAGATGAGAAAATCAGGAGGATTCAAAAGAAAATAAACAGAAAACCCGGACAAAAACTTGAATCCCGAACGCCCAAAGACGAGTCTTACAGAAGAAACAATGAGTTTTGCACTTGCGGGTTGACCCTTCCCGTTGACTCTACGGGCTCCGTGCGCGTAGTTTTTTGACTCATTCTTGTGTTATCAAGATTATTATTTGTATCTTTGTCGCCCGAATTGTGTCGATTCACTTTTGTTTTTCTGCCCGAAAAGCGCGTGTGAGAAGGTACTTGAATGCGCACTTCGGTATTTTTGAAAGAGAGCTATGGGAAAGTTTGATAAATACAAAATCGATTTGAAAGGCATGAAAGAGGACTCGGTGAACTACGAGTTTGCTCTCGACAACCTTTTCTTTGAGCATATTGATGCCCCGGAGGTACAGAAGGGCAAGGTGAATGTGACATTGAACGTTAAGAAAACTTCCCGCGCTTTCGAATTGTCGTTTCGGACGGAAGGAGCGGTTTGGGTTCCCTGCGACCGTTGCCTGGACGAGATGGAACAACCGGTCGCTTCGTCGGACAAGTTGATGGTGAAATTCGGTCGCGGATATGCCGAAGAAGGCGATAATCTGGTGGTCATACCCGAAGACGAAGGCGCAATCAACGTGGCATGGTTCATGTACGAGTTCATCGCTCTGGCCATCCCGATGAAGCACGTGCACGCACCGGGCAAATGTAACAAGACGATGACGGGCAAGCTGAGCAAGCACCTCAGAAGCCGTGGCGGAGACGACGAAATGGAGGAAGAACTTTTTGAGGCCGACGAGGATACCGCAGTCGGACTCGAAGATGAGACCGACGAGGTGCAGATAGACCCTCGCTGGAATGATTTGAAAAAGATATTAGATAATAATTAAAGTTTTAAGAAAATGGCACATCCTAAAAGAAGGCAGTCGAAGACAAGAACTGCGAAAAGAAGAACGCACGATAAGGCAGTAGCTCCCACATTGGCAATTTGCCCGAACTGCGGAGAATGGCATGTTTACCACACTGTATGCGGCTCTTGCGGTTATTACAGAGGCAAACTGGCTATCGAGAAAGAAGCGGCCGTTTAATCGGCAGACTCGAAAAACAGCCTGAGAGGTGACTCTCCGGCTGCTTTCGTATTGTTATATTGCTAATCTAAACTAAATTAGATGGAAAAAATAAACGCAATCGTCACAGGTGTAGGAGGCTATGTGCCCGATTATATCCTGACGAACGACGAATTGTCGAAGATGGTAGACACCAACGATGAGTGGATCATGACCCGCATCGGGGTGAAAGAAAGGCACATCTTGAATGAAGAAGGATTAGGCACCTCGTACATGGCGCGCAAAGCGGCTAAGCAGTTGATGCAGAAGACCGGAGCGCAGCCCGATGAAATAGACCTGGTCATTGTGGCCACCACCACGCCCGACTATCATTTCCCTTCCACGGCTTCTATTCTTTGCGATAAACTGGGGCTGAAAAACGCTTTTGCGTTCGATATGCAAGCGGCTTGTTCGGGCTTTTTGTATGCCTTGGAAGTGGGGGCCAATTTCATACGCTCGGGGCGTTACAAGAAAGTCATTGCGGTGGGAGCCGACAAAATGTCGTCTGCCGTAGACTACACCGACCGGGCCACATGTCCCATCTTTGGCGACGGTGCGGCAGCTTTCATGCTCGAAGCCACAACGGAAGAGTATGGCGTGATGGACTCCATCCTGCGTACCGATGGAAAAGGCTTGCCTTTCCTGCACATGAAGGCCGGAGGATCGGTTTGTCCGCCGTCTTATTTCACGGTCGACAATAAGATGCACACCATACATCAGGAAGGAAGAACGGTATTTAAATACGCCGTTTCGTACATGTGCGATGCAACGTCGGCATTGGCCGAACGCAACGGACTCTCGAAAGAATCCATCGACTGGATCGTTCCGCATCAGGCCAACATGCGCATCATCGAAGCCGTGGCCAACCGCATGGAAGTCCCCATGGACAAAGTTCTGGTGAATATCGAGCGTTACGGTAACACAAGTGCCGGCACACTGCCCCTTTGCATCTGGGATTTTGAAAACCGGCTCAAGAAGGGCGATAACATCATCTTCACCGCATTCGGCGCCGGATTCACTTGGGGAGCCGTCTATGTGAAGTGGGGATACGACGGGAAGAAAGAGGCGTGAAGCCCGGACGAATTCCAAAGAAATCTTCAAGAAAACGCATCCTATTTCGATTCGATGCGTTTTTTTGTCCCGACCAATAAAACAAGAAAGAGTATGCATAAGGCAGGTTTTGTGAATATCGTGGGAAATCCGAACGTGGGCAAGTCGACACTCATGAACGCCCTCGTGGGCGAACGCATTTCCATCGCCACATTCAAGGCGCAGACCACCCGTCACCGCATCATGGGCATTTGCAACACGGATGAAATGCAGATTGTTTTTTCGGATACGCCCGGCGTGCTGAAGCCCAATTATAAACTCCAAGAGTCGATGCTTCACTTTTCCACCTCGGCGCTGACGGATGCGGACATATTGCTTTACGTCACCGATGTGGTGGAAACCCCCGACAAAAACAACGATTTCGTGGCCAAAGTGGCTCGCATGAGTGTGCCCGTGATGCTGCTCATCAATAAAATAGACCTGACCGATCAGGAATCGCTCGTGAAGATTGTCGAAGCCTGGCGGGAGTTGTTGCCGCAGGCGGAAATCATCCCCATTTCGGCGTCGACGAAATTCAACGTCGACTACGTGATGAAGCGCATCAGGGAGCAACTGCCCGAGTCGCCGCCCTACTTCGGCAAAGACCAATGGACGGATAAACCCGCCCGCTTTTTTGTCAATGAAATCATCCGCGAGAAGATTCTGCTCTATTACGACAAAGAAATCCCCTATTCGGTCGAAGTTGCCGTGGAACAGTTCAAGGAAGACAAAAAGATGATACACATACATGCCGTCATCTATGTGGAACGCGACTCGCAGAAAGGTATCATCATCGGACGGGGAGGTAAGGCGCTGAAGAAGGTCGCCACCGAGGCTCGCCGTGATTTGGAACGCTTCTTCGGAAAAACGATTTTCCTCGAAACCTATGTCAAAGTCGATAAAGACTGGCGCAGCTCGGACAAAGAATTGCGCAGTTTCGGCTATCAGTTAGATTAAAGAAACAACGTAAACAGAGCGGCCGAGAGGTCGCCAAAAAAGCAAGGAGAGTGTAACTATGGGAAATTTAGTTGCCATCGTAGGTCGCCCCAATGTGGGTAAATCTACGTTGTTCAACCGCCTGACGAAGACCCGTCAGGCCATTGTGAACGAACAGGCCGGAACCACGCGCGACCGTCAGTACGGCAAAACCGAATGGCTCGGACGCGAGTTCTCCGTTGTCGATACCGGAGGCTGGGTCGTCAATTCGGACGATGTGTTTGAAGAAGAAATCCGCAAACAGGTGTTGCTGGCCGTAGACGAGGCCGATGTCATCCTCTTCGTGGTCGATGTCGTAAACGGACTCACCGACTTGGATATGCAAGTGGCCTCTATCCTGCGTCGCGCCTCACGCCCTGTCGTCGTGGTGGCCAACAAGACGGACAACCACGAACTGCAATATAATGCCCCCGAATTTTATAAACTGGGATTGGGCGATCCGTATTGCATTTCGGCCGTGACCGGAAGCGGAACGGGCGATTTGATGGACCTCATCGTCGGCAAATTCAAGAAAGAAAACTCGGAGATTTTGGATGAAGACATCCCCCGCTTCGCGGTCGTGGGGCGTCCGAATGCCGGAAAGTCGTCCATCATCAACGCTTTCATCGGAGAAGAACGCAACATCGTGACCGAGATTGCCGGAACCACGCGCGACTCCATCTATACCCGATACAATAAGTTCGGATTCGACTTCTATCTTGTCGATACGGCCGGCATACGCAAGAAGAGCAAAGTCAGCGAAGACCTTGAGTATTATTCCGTGGTACGTTCCATCCGCGCCATCGAAAATTCCGACGTCTGTATCCTCATGCTCGATGCCACGCGAGGCATAGAAAGCCAGGATCTCAACATCTTCTCGCTCATTCAGCGTAACCAAAAGGGATTGGTCGTCGTCGTTAACAAATGGGACTTGGTGGAGGACAAGACGAATAAAGTGATAAAGACCTTTGAAGAGGCCATCCGCTCGCGTCTGGCTCCTTTTGTCGATTTCTCCATCATCTTCGCTTCGGCTTTGACGAAACAGCGTATCCTCAAGGTGCTCGAAGAAGCGCG
>JBHAEN010000194.1:0-7224 GCA_041855645.1 Bacteroides sp.
CCGAAATGCGTGCACTTGACGTCTGAAACACGTGCATTTCAGACGTCAGACACGTGCATTTCAGACGTCAAGTGCACGTGTTTCAGACGTCAAGTGCGCGTGATTCGGAAAGTCGTGTAATTCGTGTAAAAAAAAGAGATCGTCGGAAGCGGAATGGGACAGGTGGAAAAACACTCGAACAGGGGCAATAAAAAAGAACCTGCACCCCCCACAAAAAGGAAGGTGCAGGCCGACGAGTAAATTTGTGCAGCGAAAGGAAGTGAGCCGTAAACAGGCCTCGGATGACGAACGCATGGTTCGCGCCTTGTTTTTCGGACTTGAAACGCTGCGTTGAAAGTGATTTTTTCTTGGCTCAGAAGCGGCAACGCAGTTCTACGCCGAATTGTGCCGGACGTCCCTGTTGCGCGAATCCTCTGTTCATGCTTTCAAAATAGAACGTATCGTATTTTTTATCCAAAAAGTTTCGTGCCCAGAAACTCAGGGTCGAACCGCCCATCTCCAGATTCGCTCTTCCGTTGAGTGTGCCGTAGAAGGCTTGTCCCGAGCGGTTGCTCTCCGTCCAGTAGATGCGTCCGGCTGCCTGATAGTTGACTTGAAACGTTATGCGGTCGAACAGCGAGGGCGAGGAGCAGACTAAAGCGTATTCCGCACCGACGTTCAGCGTATGTTTGGGCGTGAAGGGAACATAATGGCCGTTGTAGTTCGTGACTTCCTTGTATGTGCCGTCGGCCAGTTGTTGACGGACGACGTAATCGGTGAAAGTGGCATACGTATATCCGTAAGCGGCCTGAAGATTGACGTGGGCATTAAGGCTTGCGCGCAGGGCTGCTTCGGCGCCGTAGCTTCGGCTGCGTCCGGCATTGACCGTGGTGCGTCCGAGTCCGTGTGCGCTGAATTGAGAGATTTGCTGGTCGTGTGTGTCCATGTAGAAGGCGGCGAGATCGGCAGTCAGTTGCTCGTCGAAAAAAGTCAGCCTGCTGCCCACTTCGTAGTTCCACGAGTATTCCGGATTGTACTTCGTCACGGTTGCGGCTTCGGGCACTTCGGTCTTATAGGCCGTGAATCGCGAGGCCATCGGTGCCAATGCGGGATGCGCGGCAAGTGCGTCGATGACGGAATTCATCATCGAACTCTGAATAAGGTCGGAAAACATTTGAATGCTGTACCCGCCCGAGCGGTATCCCTTCGATACGGTAGCATAAATGTTGTTGCCGGGCTTCCATTCGTATTGCAAGGCAACTTTGGGGAGCAGTTGCAGATAGTTCGACGAGGTGTTGCCCGTGAAACCGTTTTCGGCTTTCAACCCCGTGATGGGTCGACCGGCCACGTTGAAGGTGAACAGCATCGGTTCGGTTGCCGAACGGTAATCCATCCATGTACGTTCGTAGTCGAGGCGCAGGCCTGCGGTCAATGAAAGCCCCTTCAGCAGAAAATCGTTCAAGGTCGATTGGTGATAGACTGCACCGTTCATCGTGGGAGTGTCGAACTCACCTCCGATGCCGAACGTGGAGTTGCTTATGTTCATGCTCATGAGGGGTACGTTCGGATTGGCGGCAGACAACCGTCTGAACACGGCATTCGTATTGCCCTCGATCAGGTTCGCGATGCCCGTGCGTTGGAAAACGACCGGAGCCGAAGTATGCTGCCATTGGTAAAAACCGAAGACGCCCGTCGTCCATTCCCAGCGTCGTCCCGGTTTCGACTTCAGTACGATTTCTTCCGAAAGGCTGTGCGAATGCTGCTTCTGCGTCAGGTTGTAAAGATCCTCTTCCGAGAAGTCCTGATCCATGAAGAGACGATCTTTCAGATGCTGGTAGCCTGTCACGGCACTGATCGTGAAACATTTACCCTGATATTCGAGATTGAGTCCCGTATTGAACAGTCCGCGGCGGTATGTGCTGCGGTCGTTGTAAGCGATCACTCCTATGCGGTCGGCGCGGGTTTCCGTTCCCGATACCACCCCCGTGTAGCGATACGGATATCCGCCTTGGTCGCCGTATTCGTAACTCACGGAGAGATCGGCCTTGAAGTTGTCCGTCGGCAGCCAGATGCCCCGCATGCGTCCTCCGCCCGATGTGCCGCGGTCTATCCGTTCGTGGTTGCGGGCGGCGTTTTCAAAGAAACCGCCCTTGCGCTCGAAGAAGCCTCCCGCAGAAAAGGCAAATTGAGACGAAATGCGGTGATAGTGGGTGAGCGATGCGTTGTAGTCGCCATAGGAAGCGGCTCCCAGACGAATATCGGTTCCCTGATAGGTGAAAGGCGACTGGGTGTGCACACGGATGAGCCCCCCCATGGTGTTTCGTCCGTAGAGCGTGCCCTGAGGTCCGCGCAGCACGTCGATACGCTCCACGTCGGCATAGCTGAAATCGAAAGCCGATTTGTCGAGGTAAGGAATGTTGTCAACATACATACCCACCGAAGGCGTGTTGACGCGCGAACCTATGCCGCGCAGGTAGATGGACGACGTGAGTTTCGAGCCGTAATCGGGGATGTAAAGGTTAGGTACTATGCCGGTCAGGTTCTTCATCGAAGCGACATGATTGGCGCGCATGGATTCCTGCGATAACAGGGATGCGGCAATGGGCAGTTCGCGCAGTTTGCGGTTTTCTTTGGGAGTGGCGATGATGAGGATTTCCTCCACGTCGACTACTTTGATGGTGTCTTTCTCCACATCATCGGCACATACGTTTCCCGCCAGGAGCGAAGCCGCGAGTGCCGGAAGGATTTTGTACTTCATTGTTTTTAGTAATTTCTTTTTTCGCTTGCAAAGTAACGCCAAACCCCACAGTCGGGCAATCCTCATTTCTAAGGATTTTCCCGGCATCGGCGCGTCGCTTCGGCGATTGACGGCGTGTGTATATGTGCCGCGTCTCTCGCGGACGGATTTTGAGAAAATTCTTCGGAGCGTCTATTCGATGGCGATTCGTTCCACCCTGATCGGTTCGTTGAGGAAGATGGAGGCCGACTCGCTGAATTTCTCCTCGGCTTCGGTGGTGTAAAAACGACAGGTTCCGCCGCGTGTGCATCGGGCATCCATTTCGGGATGACGATGGAGATAGTCTTTCAGACTTTCGGCCACATACTCTCCCTGCACTACGATCTGCACTCCGGGCGGAGTGTATAGGCGGATTTTGGGCAGGAGAAGCGGGAAGTGGGTGCAGGCAAGTATCATGGTGTCGATGTGCGGGTCTTGTTTCAGCAGGCGGTCAATATCTTTACGGATGAAGTAGTCGGCGCCTTCGGACAGGGCTTCGCCGTTTTCTACGAGCGGAACCCACATGGGACAGGCATTCCCGCTCACGCTGATGTCGGGGAAAAGTTTGCGGATTTCCAGCGGGTATGACTCCGACCGGATGGTTCCTGCCGTGGCCAGAACACCGATGTGTCCGGTCAATGTCAGTTGGCCGACAACTTCCACCGTGGGACGGATGACGCCGAGAACTCGGCGGGTTTCATCGATCAAAGGCAAATCGTGTTGCTGGATGCTTCGCAGTGCTTTGGCCGATGCGGTATTGCAGGCCAGAATCACCAGATGGGCGCCCATCTCGAATAGCTTGCGGACAGCTTGCAAGGTAAATTCGTAGACCACTTCAAACGAGCGCGAGCCATAGGGTGTACGGGCGTTGTCGCCCAGATAGAGGTAGTCGTATTCGGGAAGTGCCTCCCTGATTTGTTTGAGGATGGTAAGGCCGCCGTAGCCCGAATCGAACACGCCAATGGGGCCCGGAGCGGTGGGAAGTTGTGGTTTCATGTCGGGAGGAGTTTAAAAAGTGAGCGCGGATTACGCGGATCGTCGGGGTATTCATCTTCCGCTCAATGAGGATCATTGACGGAAATCCCTGTCATCTGCGTAATCCGCGCCCGAATGTGGGTTGATCGGTTTAGCGAATGCCGAGCTGGGCTTTCACTTTTGCCGTAAGATTGATGCTTTGTGCTTCGTTGATGTAGGGAATGGCCGTACGTGCAAGGTCGAAGATGTAGATCACGCCTTCAGCTGCGCCTACCGTTTTGATGGCATTGTCCAGCTTTTGATAGATGGGAGCCATTGCGTCCGCTTGTGCCTTCTGCATCTGTTGGGCCGCATCTTGCTGGAATTGTTCTTGGCGTTGTGCCATGTCCTGAAGTTCTTTCTGTCTTCTTTCGGCGATGTTGTCGGGCAACGGCTCTTTGGAAGACATGGCTTGTTGGAATTCCTGATATTTTTTGTTGAATTCTTCTTGTGTTCTCTTCAGTTCATCGGTGAGTTGTTTTTCCAAGGCTTGAAGGTCGGTTTGGGCTTTGGTGAATTCCGGCATCACGGTGATGATTTCCTGAGCATTGATATGGCCGAATTTGAGGTTCTGGGCCACAGCGCTCGTAGAGAACGCTACAAACAGGATAAGTGCAAGTTTTTTAAGCATAGTCTTTTATAATTTAATTGAATAATTCTTCGTTTCTCTCGATGCAAATGTATGAATTTAATTTGAATATCCTAACTTTCTCAATACTTCGTCGCTGATGTCTATGTTAGGATTGGCAAAGATGATACCGGCCGATGTCGCCCTGTCGAGAACAAGGGAATAACCGTATTGAGTGGCCAATGTCTTGACGGCTTCATATATTTCGTTCTGAATGGGGCTGACAAGTTTCTGGCGCATTTTTACCAACTCGCCTTCGGGTCCGAAATAGAGGCGTTTCAATTCGGCGGCTTTCTTTTCTTTTTCAACGATTTCATCTTCACGTTTGGTCTTTTGTGCGGCACTGAATCCGGCCGACTTTGCCTGATAGTCTTGGAATAACGCTTGGGCTTCCTTGGCTACGGCTTCCACTTCGCTCTGGTATTTCTTGGACTGTTGTTCCATTTTTTGGTTGGCGTCCTGATAAGCCGGTATGTTCTTCAGGATATACTCCGTGTCTATCAAAGCATATTTCTGTGCGTTGACCGCAAGACTTACGGCGAACAATGCGATGGATACGAGAACTTTTTTCATGACTTCTGACTTGTTTTTAAGTTAAGTAACTATGATGGTTGGCTTAAAATTCCTGTCCCAAAATGAAGTGGAACTGACTTCCGCTGTAGCTCGACGATCCGTTGACACGATCGAATCCGTATGCCCAGTCTATACCCATCATACCGATCATCGGCAAGAAGATGCGCACACCAAGTCCGGCAGAGCGTTTCAGTTCGAAAGGATTGAATTTGCTGATTTTATTCCACGCGTTACCTGCTTCGATGAATCCGAGAACATAAATGTTCGTACTGGTTTCGAGCATCAACGGATAGCGCAACTCCATGCCGAGACGAGCATAGGCGTAACCGCCTCCGTCGGGTGTGAGTGAGCCGTTTTCATAGCCGCGCAAAGCGATCATTTCGGTGGCATAAGTGGAATAACCGGTCATACCGTCTCCTCCCACATCGAATGTTCCGAACGGTGATCGTTTATTGGAATTGTAATGGCCGAGGAACCCGAATTCCGTGCGTGTCATCAATACCAGTCCTTTGGGATAAACCATCGGATTCATGAGCGGGGTATAGGTTTTCGCTTTGAACTTCCATTTGTGGTATTCAAGCCAGCGGTAGAGCTTGGCTCTGTTTGCGTCGCTGATGGTTCCGTCCGCGCTGTAATAGCTTGAATAATCCTTATTCTCAAACTTGGAATAGGGAGGTGTCAACTGCACAGAGAGGGAGAAGTCGGAACCGGTGCGCGGGAAGATGGGGTTGTCTATGGAGTTGCGCGCCAGTGTCAATGAGAAATTCAAGTCGTTGCTGTTTCCGTTCTGCATGATGAAGTACCGCCAATTCTTGAGAATGTAGCGTTGGAACGATAGCTCGGCAGAGAGAGTGAAATAGTCGTCCGGCCAGTTCAAACGTTTTCCCAAACCGGCAGAAAGACCGAATACTTTCATCGATTTATCGGGGTCGTAATAATTCTCGTAGCTATTGTAGTTGTACGCACCGTAATTATTGTAGTAATAATTATTGTAATAGTTGTTCAGCATGCCCGAGTTGTAATAGCTGCTGCTGATGTCCGTCTGTACGGAATAAAAAGCCGAGAGCGAGAAAGAATTCGGACGTTTGCCGCCAAACCACGGATCGAAGAAAGATATGCTGTACGATTGGTAGTACTTGGCATTGGTTTGTCCGCTGATGGTCAAGGTCTGACCGTCGCCTTGCGGCAGGATGCCGCGGTAATTCTTTCCGGGATGCAACAGATTGGCCAAAGAAAAGTTTGTGAACTTCAAGCTCAATTTACCGATGATACCCGTTTGTCCCCATCCCGCGGAGAATTCCACTTGGTCATTGGCTTTTGACGTCAGCGGCAGGCCGATATCTACGGTACCGTTCACCGGATCGGGTTGGATGTCCGGCTGTAATTTTTCCGGGTCGAAGTGTCCCATTTGCTGGATTTCGCGGAGCGAACGCATCAAATTGTCGCGACTGAACAACTGTCCGGGGCGGATGCGGAGTTCACGGCGCACGACATTCTCATACAAACGGTCGTTACCGCTGATCTTGATTTTGTTGATGGTGGCCTGACGACCCTCGTGAATACGCATTTCGAGGTCGACCGAGTCGCCCACTATGTTCACTTCCACCGGATCGAGGTTATAGAACAGATAGCCGTTATTGTAGTAGAGGTTGCCGATGGCATCTTCATCGGAAGACAGACGTTCGTTGAGTAGCTTTTGGTTGTAGACGTCTCCTTTTTTCATGCGAAGCATAATGTCCAGCTGAGTAGACGGATAGAGCGTGTTACCCACCCACTTCACGTTACGCAAGTAATATTTCTGTCCTTCGTCGACGCGCAGGAATACGTTCACGGTACGGTCATCGAATGTAGAAACGCTATCTTCGACAATGGCGGCATCGCGATAACCCAACTCGTTGTATTTGTCGATGATCAGTTGTTTGTCGGCTTCATAGTTTTCGGGTACGAACTTTTTGGTACGGAAGATGTTGCGCAGTTTGTTCTTCTCGTTTGTTTTCTTCATCACCCGTTTCAGCTTACTGGTTTTCAGGGCTGAGTTTCCCTCAATGGTGATTTCGTGTACTTTTACCTTTTCTTTTTTGTCGATGTCGATGTTCACGAACACCTGATTTTCATTGGCCGGATCGTCTTTCTGCGTGATATAGACTTCCGCATTCTTGAAACCTTTGTCATCGTAGTAACGCTTGATGATCGTCTTTGCGCGGTCGATGGTGTTCGGGGTAATTTGCATGCCCTTCACTATACCCAACTTCCC
>JBHAEN010000195.1:0-27950 GCA_041855645.1 Bacteroides sp.
CGTCCTTCCCGGTCCAGAATGGTGTTGCGGACAACGACTTTCTTCGCTTTCTTCTCGGCATTGGTGAGTTTTACGTTGATTTTTACGGCATATCGGTCTCCGTCGGCATGACTTCTTACATATACGCCCCAGTGATTGATGTACAGTTGTTGAGGAGTGCGCAAAAGATAGACATGGCGATAAATCCCGCTGCCGCTGTACCAACGACAGTTGGGCTGAGTGCTGTTGTCCACTCTGACCGCAATCACGTTGTCGCCGTTTTTACGGATATAGGGCGTGAGGTCGTATTGAAAGCCGATGTATCCATAGGGACGGAATCCTATCCGATGCCCGTTGAGATAGACGGTCGAGTTCATGTAGACACCGTCGAAGTCGATGAAATAGCGCGATTGCTCGTCCGTATCGTTCAGTTTGAAGTGTTTTCTGTACCAGCCTGTGCCTCCGGGCAATGCGCCGCCCACCGAACCGGAAGGATGGCTTACGTGGAAATCGCCTTCAATGGACCAATCGTGAGGTAAATTCAGTTTTCTCCAGCCGCTGTCGTCGTATGCTGTTTGCGCCATTTCCGCGGAATCGCTTCGGGAAAAGAGCCAGTCGCGATCGAACAATCGGCGTTCTCGCGCCGAAAGGTGATTCATTCCGCAGAAAAGAAGGAGGGAAAGAACGAGGGGTAATAAGTAGTGTGGTTTCATTGTTTTCTGTCTGTAAATGTGCGGCCTGAGTTCGGGGCAAGAGGGTTCCGTCGCGCTAAGTTTGCGACAATTTTCCCGCCTGCATATTTTGTCTCTTTCGGCCGCATGATTTTAATCGTCGGTCTGCACCTTCTTTTTCGTCGGCCCGTACTCGCTTTTTTGTTGGTCTGTACTCGCTTTTTCGTTGGGGTGCAGGTTCCTTTTCGTTGGTCTGCACCCCAACGAATAAACGGGTGTACATGAGCGTCTTCTCTGCTTCGGGAAAAAGTACGGTCTATCCCGGCTTCAGGTCTGTGTGAATGAGGAAATAATCGTCGGAACGTTTTTTCGCCGATTCCGGAATCAAGGAGGAGTGATAATTCCTCTTTTATTCGGAAAATCGAAAGTGACTGTCGTGCCTGCCTGCCATTGATAACCGGCGTTCGGTTCCGGTGCTCCGGGTTTGCGGAAAGCCACGGCAAGGGTGGCGGGATCTATGTACAGTTCACGCTTCCAGTCGCTGAATCTCGGGTTGGACAATGTCGAGAGGATGGGTATTCCGGCGTATAGTCTCATGCGTCCCGTGGCGGGCAGGGTGGCGCTCATGGTCTTTCCCGAGGCATCTTTCGTAAAATCCACACGGGTGGAGCCTATGTATCCGTAGATCGAAACCTCCTGCACGTAAATCATCCGAAGAGCCAGATCGATGTAGACCATGTAGATACCGTCGTTGGGAATAACCGCCATATCGTTTGCCACGGTAAAGCCTTCGTTGGTTTGAAGTTGAACGAATTCACTCTTACCGAAATACCGGTCTGCCGAGAATCTCATTGTCGTTCCCGCTTCGAAATAATTCACATAGAACCAGCGATAATTTTCACTGTAAGATCGGTCGAACGCTTCTACCTTCTCTGAACCCCAATTCCAAGTACCCGCAAGGCTGCCGATCATGTAGATGGCGGATGCGGCATTCGGTACGATTTGAGAGGCGAAAGGTTTGTCGGGCTTTCCGGTGTCTTCTTTGAAATTCAATTTTATGGGAACATCTCCGGCAACGGGAACCGGCTCGCGTTCGGTCGTATTGACCCCATAATAATCGACTTTTCCGTTACGGATGCCGAATTCCATGGAATTCCAGTCTCTGTTATTGAAAGCAGAGGTGGCAAACAAGTGGAGATTTCCGTCTGCGGCCGTCGTCGCGACGAACTCGTCACCGTTAAGATCGAATTTTGCCTCGCCTCCGGTAAAGCAATCGCCGAAACCATACACTTCGGGAGTTTCAAAGGAAATCAGCTTGCGGTGCATGTCCACATAAACCAAGTAGTAGCCCGATTCGGCAACCGTGGCTTGTCCGTTCTGCACCGTGTAATTGAGGTTGGTGCCTAATGTCGTATAAGCATTTGCTCCGTTGCTGTCGTTTGACCATAAGATCGATTTTCCTGCCGTGAAATATCGTATGGCCCAGAACGAGCCATTGCCTGAAACTCCGACGGGAGTCATTTCAACGGCATCCGTTGCCCACGATCCGAAGTTGTCTCCCCCCATGAACAGTCGGGCGGGATAGCCTTGAGGCTCCGGTTCGACAATTTCTTCTCCTTCCATTTTGGCAGTGTATTTTCCGGTATGCACATGATATTGCATGCTTACCATGTAATTGCCTTTTTGTTTGAGCTTCAAGTTGACCGGCGATTCATTAGTGAGCTCGGTGTATTCTTGAGTAAGGACGTTCGCTCTTACGTTTGCGCTTAGTCCCGTGTAAGAGAAGGGCAGGGTGTATTCTTCGGTTTCGGAGTAGTTAACCGTGATCGGGGCTTCGCTTCGATTGGCCAAACGATATTCCGCCGGCAGAATAATTTGTTTTTTATCGCCGCTTTGGAAGGTTATGATATGAGAGACGCGGTCGTAGCTTACTTGGTCGAGAAAAATTTTCTTTTGCCCGTTTTCCGTAAGATCGATATTGCTTGTCATTTCAAATTTACAGGGAATGATGTTGATTTCATTCAGTGACTTGTTGATGACAATTTGGTATAACCCTTCCTCCTCCACGGTAAATCCTTGAGCGGCGTTGTTTACCAGTTTATGGGTTTTGACCATCGGGTTTGCGTGGATTTGCGATTCGCCTTGTCCGTAGGAAACCGGTTGCCCGTCCTCGGCCACGAAGGATATTCTGAAATCGCCTGAGTTTTTTATCCAGGTATTGATGCTGAATAATACGCCGTCTTTCAGATCCGTAAATTGGCCTTTGGCCGCTTCGACGGAAAATTCGCTTGCCGTTCCCGTCAGGTAAATACCTTCGGGGACGTCAATCTCTTCGACAAAGTCGATATTGTTTTCTACGCAACCGTTCATGGCCAACAGCAAGATTGTTGCGAATAGTGTCGTTATATGCTTTTTCATAATTCATAATTGTTTATTGTTTCTCACAGCGTTACTACCATCCGGGATTCTGTTTCCAAGAGCTCATTCTCAGCAGCTCGTTTTCAGGAATCGGATACCAATACATTTTCGGAATAAAGACTCTCTTTTCCACGACGAAGGGCGTATAGGTGTATTTTTCGTCAATGGAAATCGTGGACTGTCCCGGCTGGAAGGGTTTGTTTTCGCGTGTGAAAACCCGGATCCAATCTATATCCATCGTAACGTTTCTTAAATCGGGGTCATGGTCTTCGGGATAACCCACGCCATCGTTCGTTCCGCCTATCTGTCCGGTTATGGCCACGTCCCATGTCGATTTTTCCCTGCGTTCGCCGATCGCTCTTGTAATGAAAGAATTGTACTTATCGCCGTGGTCTTTGGTTTTCCACGTATTGGTTACCCGGCCATCGAGCAGGAAACGAATAACGGCATGGCGGGTGGGGTCATCCGGGTCCGGATCTACTTCTACGCCATACACGTGGTAATCGTCTTCGGGATTGAAATCGATGATTACGAAACGGTCATTTCCGTTGGCGTTTGTCCGGAGCGAATTGGTTTCGCTATTATGCATGTGAATGCTTTGGCTGATTTGTTGATGGTGGGCTGTCGTTTGGTAATACTTGTAGAAAACTTCTTCCAAGTCCAGTTCTGCGACACTCGCCCCAAGGTAGTGTCTTAACCACAACGACATCCAAACTCCGTATTTATAAGGTATTTTGGCTCTTATTTCTATGCGGGAGAACAGCGGATAGTATTTGCCCGGATTACCATAGTTTATCGCATCACGGCTCGACAATGCACCCGACCACCAAGCGGCATGAGCAGCTCCTGTCTCCGAGGAAGGGGTTGGAGGATTTCCGTCACGAGTCGCGACGATGCGTGCCACTCTTTGGTCGCCATCGGCTATAATGCTTACTTGTTGTTTTCTGTAAGTTTGGGTCATTCCCTGGGGTTGTCCGTATTTTGAATTATGAGTAAATTCATCCCCATAGATGCCCCAATACTTGTTGTCTATTTGCAGACCGTTGAATTCATCACCGTCATAGTAATACCATCCGGCAGGAATTTCATCGTTGGGGATGTTGTTCGTCGGGGTTGTTGGAGTGTTGACGGTATTGTTGCTGCTTTCGGCTTTCTTCTCTATTCTGACGCCCATTAAATCGGCTCCGAGTGTGGATGAAGCAATTTTCCACCGACGGACATCCCATGCCCGATGCTCTTCGAAAGCTAACTCCACTCTTCTTTCGTTTCTGATCAAATTTCTCATCTCATTTTGATCCAGCCCGGAGGGGAGGCCGGGTTGATGAGCGCGTGCTCTTACGGCATTGACGTATGTCGCAATATCCGGATGGGTGGGATCATACTCGTTTAGTGCTTCCGCATAGTTCAAATAAATTTCCGCCAAACGAAACATCGGCCACGTATGCCCTATGGCTGCTCCACCCGTGAGCAAGTTTACTTCCTCGTTGGCGAATTTCTTCAAATAATAACCGGTTTTCGTCGCGTTCGTATTATACGGCCCGTCTTTCCCGCCGATCCAAGTTTCGACTTTCTTTGTCTGCCACAATGAGTCGTTCTGAATAATGGTTGCGCTCAGTCTTTCGTCTCGGTTTAAATAGGGATGCAACGCTTCGTCCGGATTCGACCATTTGAAGACCGTTCCGTCTTTCATTTCATAAGCATCCACCAAATTCTGGGAAGGACTCATTCCGCCTTTTCCTCCATAACTGATAGGTACGTTATAACTTTCCAAAAAGGAACTTGCTCCGTAGCGTCTCATCAGAATGTATTCGCTGCTTTTGAAGGCATTTTTGAATAAATCCGCATAGTTGGGGTGCAAAGTGTATTGGCCAAGATTTATCACGTCCTTGGCCGCATCGGCCGCTTTCTTCCATTTTTCCGGATCGGAGGGGATATTGCTTTCCGAGGTGTCTTCCCAATTCAGGTACAAAGGACTTGCCGCATATAAAAGCAGTCTGCTTTTCAAGGCTAAAGCCGCTCCTTTTGTCGCCCGTCCCAAGGCAGACTCGTCGCGCCACGGAGTAAGTTCCAAATCATTGGCAGCTTTGTCGCATTCGGTCATGATGAAGTCGACACATTGGTCCATCGACGGTCGCCTTATCGAAGAATAGTCCTGTTCGAAAGACAGGGATGATGTGAAAATGGGGATGGGGCCGAATCTTTTCAAAAGTTCGAAATGAAAGTAGGCACGCAGAAACTGCGCTTCCGCTTTCCAGATTTGTAAATCTTTTAATCTGTTTTGGTATTCGGGTTGGTTGTTAGGGTCCAGTTTATATTTATCTAAATCCACATTGTCCGCATTTTCTATGAACTCACAAGTCATGCGAATGCCGGCGTAATACCTGTCCCATAAATTGTCCGGATTACTGATGGCATTCCAAGAACCGTTATTGAATTTCTGTATGTCGGATGATTCAAGCACGTGCTCGCCATCATCTGTTGCCGCATCGTACATTGCCCCGTTATCCATTCTGTTGAGTCCGTCGGGTAGGAGCTCATATATGGATACCAGGTATCTATTGGTTTTCTCATACGAAGAAAAGGTCATGTTCTTATCTACATACGAATCTGTTTCTCTATCCAGAAAATCGCTGCACGAACAAAGTATGCCTCCTATAAAGAGCACTGAAAGGATGAGCTTTCTTACCATATTATTGTTGTTCATAATGATGTCTTTGTTAAAAGTTAACCTTTAAGCCTACATTGAAGCTTTTCATAATGGGATAGTTGGTTAAGGAGTTCATCTCCGGATCGCCAAGCTCTCCCAAACTGTGAATGGTGAAAATATTGGTGGCATTTGCATAAACCTCGATGTCTCTCAACTTCAGCGTTTGGGTGATGCTTTCGGGCAACGAATACGCAACACGTAAATTACGCAATCTTAAGAAGCTTCCATTGCGTTTCCAAAACGTTGAGGTGCGATAGTTGTTCTCGAAAGAAGTTGTAGACAATCTGGGGTAAGTTGCGTTCGGATTTTCTTTTGTCCAACTGTCCAAAGCCAGGACGGAAGCGGTTCCATTGTCTTGGAAAGAATAAATGGTGTTGCCCGAGAGAAAAATTTCCCGGTTGGTCACGGCGTTGAATAAAACATCCACAGAGAAAGATTTCCATTTGAATCCGGCCTGCAAGGCGTGATTCCACTCCGGAACAGAAGAGTATTTTACCGGATATGAGTCGTTGGAATCTATGATCATGTCTCCATTCTGGTCAATGTATTTGATGTCTCCGGGAGCCACCCTTCCATATTGCGGAACGGGATAACCCGTTTTCAAATTTCCGCTCATGTCGAAATCGGATTCCTGATAGAGTCCGTCTGCAATCAGGACTATGGGCTTCCAAACCGATTGTCCTTTCTGATATAAATAGTCGTAGGGCTTGATCGTTTCTCCCATCTCTTTCACTTCACTTCTGGCAAACCAAGTACCGGCTTCTATATGGTATGTCATGTCTTTCTTGATTTCTCCATCATAGCGTAAGGAAAGTTCAAATCCTTGATTTTTGACTCTGCCTACGTTCATATAAGGAAGAAGGCTTCCGTAAGACGCGCCCACAAAGCCGGGAATGGTGGAATAAGGACGTGCGAGAATGTCTTTTTGTTCTTCGTTGAACCAGTCGAAAGTCAGCCTGAGATCCTTTAGCAAAGCGGCATCAAAACCTAAATTGAAAATGGTTTTACGCTCCCAGCGGGCTTTCGAATTGGCGAGTGTCAATTCTTTGAAGCCGGAGGTCGCCGAAGATGAAACTCCGAACAGATAGCTTCCTTTGCTTCCATAAGTGGCGTCGAACAAAAAACGACCATCCGTTTGATTGTTACCGATGAGGCCATAAGAGATTCTGGCTTTCAGGAAATCCAGCCAGGGAATATTTTTCAGGAAGTTTTCGTTTGAAACAATCCATGCGGCTGATACCGCGGGGAAAAAGCCGAACCGATTGCCCGGAGCGAAATTGTCCGTTCCCATGTAAGAACCGGTAAATTCGGCAATGTATGTTTTTTTGTAATTGTACGTTAATCGACCTCCGTAATTCAAGTATTTGGTGTCGTGGCGAACGCCATATTCCTTGAACAAGTCCGATATAAACATAAGCATTGCGTCCACGCCATGATCTCCAAACATACGTCCATAATCGGCTTGCATCTTGAAGTTCATCCTTCTGAAATCCGTTTTAAATCCTTCCGATGATGTCAGCGGAGCATCCACGCCATATTGGGTGTATTGATAAACCGGATTGTTGTCGGTGTCGACCCCGGTTTGTTTCAAGGAGTAACGGGCATAATCTCTGTTTTTGGGTGAGGTGTCTGCCATATAATTGTTATAGCCTATTCCTGCTGAGAGTTTGAATCCTTTTATCAGTTTGTCAAAATCGTATTTCAGGGTAAATATCGTTTGCAATGAACGTGAGTTCTCTTTATACAGTCCTCTGTTCGTGAGATTCCCTACCGGATTGGTGAAGCTGCTGTTGCCGCCAAATGTTCCGTTGGGGTTGTAGACCGGGAAAGCATTGGGCGTGGTTCCCCAAATGGATTTAATCAATTCATTGGCACTGATTCCGCCTCCGGGGCCACTCTTGTCTCCAATTCCGGCTCCCGTGTAAAGCGAGGCGACGAAATCTGGAGAAATGTTGATGTCAAGGTTTGCCCTGAAGTTAAAACGTGCATAATAAGCGTTGGAGCTTTCTTTGCGTTTGCTGTCCGTTCCTTTGTAGATGCCGGAATTTTGCATTAGTCCGGCCATTACATAATAGCGCAACACATTGTTCCCTCCTCTGAAACTCATTTCCGCAAATGTCAGGGGAGCACTGTTTTTCAGCATTTCTTTTTTCCAGTTTACATTCGGATAGAGATAGGGATTTGTTCCGTTTTTATAGGCAGCCAATTCCGCTTCGTCATAACGGGAGGACAGACCGTCGTTTTGCAATGCCTGATTGTATAGCTTGGCATAATCGTATGAGTTGATGACATCTCCCATGAAAGTGGGCGTTTGTAGCCCGGTTTGCAGTCTTATTCCGATATGCGGAGATGAGATGCGTCCTTTCTTGGTCGTTACCAACAAGACTCCATTGGCTCCTCGCGCACCGTATAAAGCCAATGCGGAAGCATCTTTCAATAATGTCAGAGACTCGATTTCTTCGGAGGAGAGATAATCCAGGCCGGATTCAAAACCATCTACGAAGATTAACATCTTTTGTCCTCCCACAAAAGAGCTGAGCCCTCTGGAGTATAAATTCTGCGTATAGAAATCATATCCCGGTTCTCCGCTCTGTTGCATGACGGTAAGTCCCGGTATTATTCCATGCAGTGAGTTCCCCAAGGAAGCATCGGTTGTTTTCATCAGTTTTTCACCGCGGATGGCAGAGAGGGCAGAGGTCGTTTTCCATGATTCTTGCTCCCCATAGGCCACATTAACGGTGACAGAGTCTTTTGTCGTTTGAGCAAAGAGGTTAGTGATATAACCGGCACACCAGATGCAGCAGCCTGACATCAATAACCGAAGTTTGTATTTTGTTTTCATAAGTGTAATCATTTAAGTTATGGTTATGGTTTACCATCCGGGATTCTGAATCAAGAATCCTTTATCTACTTCTGTCTGCATTATCGGATGCAGGTATGAGCGACGACTCCAGAATCTGGTTTCGAAGACATAGGGCTCATAGCGAACTTTGGTCGGATCGCTCGCCACGGCGGACAATTTCAGCCCGTACATCTTACCCTGCATAACTCCTTCTTTTTCTGCAATGAGCCATCTTCTTATGTCCCAGAAACGGTGGTCTTCGAAAGCGAATTCTACGCCACGTTCATTCCGTAACTTCTCGCGGAATTCTTCTTTGGTCAGGTTTGCCGGAAATGGAGGCATGCCCGATCTTTCCCGAACCGCTGCCACTGCATCGAAGGCCTCTTGAGGCGGGCTGTCATAGTATTCATTGAGTGCCTCGGCATAATTCAGATACAATTCGGCAACTCTAAACACGATCCAGTCGATGTTGGTTGTATTCAAAGGAGCTTTTACTTTTAAAGTACGCGGTGCCCATTTTCTCAGCAGGTTTTTGGTTTTATCGCTTGAAACGCTGTGTGCGCCTCCCGGAAGAAAATTCAACACTCCTACTTCATCGTTCCACTTCGATCCGTGAGCGGCTATTGTCTGGTCAAAACGCGGGTCGAGGCTTTGGTATATTTCGAGTAAGTTGTTTCCTCCTTCGTCTTTCCAATCGGCTTTTGTTCCGTCTTGTTTTTCATAGAACTTTACGAAATTGAATGTTACGTACAGACCGCCATCCGCCCAGCCGAAGTTATTTGCCCAAACGGGTAAGTTGGCCACCAAGGGCCTTGAACTGACTCGGAAGTTTCTGTATTTCTTGTTGGCTAAAATTATTTCTTTATTGTCAGGCACTGTCCATACATATTCATAATTGGTCTGTGGAGTACCGTCCGTATATAGCCCGTAGTATCCCGAACGTTGCACTGCGTCGAGAGCTAACTTCGCAGCATCGGCTGCTTTTTTCCAGCGTTCTTTATCTTCATTGCCGTAACAAATGAATTTTGTGTTTTCTCCGAAAGGCAAGTAAGGAGTACCGGTATTGAATAGCGGACTTGCTGCATACAACAATACGCGTGATTTCAGTGCCAGGGCAGCAATGCGTGTCGCACGTCCTACTTTGGTGGCGTCTGTATAGTAATCGGGAAGCAGTTGTGCGGCTTTGTCGCAGTCCACTAAAATGGAGTCGATGCAATCCTCAAAATTGTTTCGCGGATAGCCGGAAAAATCGCCCGGAGCCAATCTCTTTCGCAAAATGGGTAGTCCTCCATATCGGTATACACCTTCCCAAAAGACTAATGCGCGCATGAAATAAGCCTCGCCTTCCGTGCGTTTATTAAAATCAGGATCGCCTTGATCGAAGGGAACTTCATGGATACGCTCTATAAGGGTATTGCATTTGCGGATTGTCGCCCATCTTAGGTCATGTCTCGGATCTTCATCCCAACTGATACTGTTGTTGTTATGATTATCCATGTTCCATGATTGATTCCCTTTTCCCCAAGATGCCACGTCTTCGCCTTCATCGCAGGCCGAACCCAAGGTTGAAGAGGCTGTCAGCCGTCTGTCCGTATTCGAACTGCTCATGGAAAAGCCGAGAGGCATTCCTTCGGCATAAACCCCTGTAAGGTATCTCTCCGTCAATGTTCTGTCTGTAAATACTTTGTTTTCATCCAAGTCAACGCTGGGTGGAGCTTCCAAATAGTCGCTACAGCCGCCAATGACTGCGGATAAAGCTATCATCAGTAAGTATGCTGTCTTTTTCATGGTTCTTTAGAAATTAATGTTTATACCCAAGTTATATACTTTTTGCAGAGGATAGGTGTTGATTTCCACATTTCCGCTTCTTGATGGTGCTTCCGGATCCAGATCGATAACGTCTGTCCATGTGAATAGATTGGAAGTGCTGATGTAGGTGCGTATACTTTCGATGCCTAAGTTCTTTAGTACTTTTTTCCCGAAAGTATATCCTATCTCCACATTCTTTAACCGGAGATAGCTTGCATCCCTGATCCAATAATTTGAATCTTTGTAATTGTGGTCGGTCTCTTTGTTGGGCGACATGGATAGCCTCGGGAAGTTGATGGGCAATCCGGCATCATACCTTTCTTGAGTCCAACGTTCGAGTATCAGGCTCTTGGCCGATTCGTGAGCATTGATAAACGGCCACATGGAACGACCGAAATATTTGATGGAAACATTGTCGGCTCCTTGAAATAAAGCCGAAAAGTCAAGACCTTTCCATTCAAACCCCAAAGAAAATCCGTAGATAATTTCAGGGATGGGAGAATAACCGATAGGTACGATATCGTAGTTGTCGATCACACCGTCGCGATTCACGTCTGTGTACTTTAAGTCGCCGGGTTGTAATTTGTTGCCGCTCCAGGCACTGACGGGTCTGTCTAAGGCATTTACTTCCTCCCAAGAGTTGTAATAACCCTCGTAGAGCAGTCCGAAGAATTGGTTCTTACGTCTGCCTGTACCTTTCAGATAAGAGTACTTGGGTTCTATCTCATCCATATAGAGGATTTTATTTCTGGCGAAAGAATAGTTGAATCGTCCCCAATAATGGAAGTCCTTGATGCGGTTTCTGTAATTGACATCGAGCTCCCAACCTTTGTTCTCCATTTCGCCAAAGTTATAAGCAGGTAGGTTTGCGCCAATAATCATCGGCTGTGTATTCAGGTTGGCCAGAATATTGTTTCTTGTTTCCTTGAAGAAGTCGACCGCAATCTTCAGATGATTCTTGAAGAGATTCATTTCCATGCCGACATTCCATTTCTTCGCTTTTTCCCAAGTGAGGTTCGGATTTCCGATTTTATTTTCGATCACCATCAGGGAGCTGTAAGGAGATGAGGAAAGTCCGAAATGGTATTTATTCAGGTTGTTGTTTGCCGCCTCTCCGTATGAAGACGGAAGGTACAGGAAGCGTTCTCCGCCGATTTTGTCGTTACCGACTTCTCCATAAGACCCTTTGAACTTTAAGAAGACGATATAATCGTTCTTCGGGAAAAAGGGCTCTTCGCTGGCCACCCAACCTGCGGACAGTGCGGGGAAGAAACCGAATCGCTTGCCTTTGGCAAAGTTCTCCGTTCCGTTGTAGCCCATGTTGAACTCTGCCAGATAGCGTGAGCCGTATTCATACGTCAATCGTCCCACCACGCCCTGATAAGCATTGGGGACATAGTATTGCAATGAAGGAGAATGGTACTTGCTTTGATTGTAAAGCAGCAATGCCGATGTCTTGTGTTTACCGAAGGTTTGCGCATAATTTATACCGAATTCCGTATAAATTTTACGATTTTTACCGGAGTCCGTACCGGTGCTCCAAATGGTTTCTTCTTCTTGCGGAATATATAAAATCTGATCGGGATTGCCGGTGTCTCGTAGAGCGATGTAGTAAGGAAAAGTCTTGGAGTATTTTTTACTGCTGTGATAATAGCTGTCGTAGGATATGCTGCCATGTATGGAAAGGCCTTGCAACACGATGCGCGACAGGTCGTAATTCAAGCGGAAAGTGCTGTTTATGTTATTTCTGCTCTCTTGATTATAACCGCCTCCCAGCAATTCCAGCCACGGATTGTCCGTTCCAAATTCGCCGGGGATGCGTACGATTTTCCCATCGACCCATCCGGGAGAATTCAGAGGATTCGAGTAGGACATTTCTCTCCAGATGGAGCTGTTTCCGTTTCCCGGCGACACCACGTCTTCCACCTGACCGGCAAGCTGCATTGTCGCGGTGAAATCCTTGCTGATTTGAAAGTCCAGATTCGACCGGAAATTATAGCGTGTGCTTCGCGGATTCACATCATGGTCTTTATCGAGCTTCGTGTGTTTATATATCCCTTGTTGGTCGAAATAACCCACCGATACGAAAAACTTTACCCGGTCCGTCCCTCCGGATATGTTAAAGTTATGTTGCGTGCGAAAAGACGACTTGGCAAGAAAGTCATCTATCCAGTTGATGCTGGGGTGAAGAATAGGGTCCGATCCGTCTCGATAAAGTCTGATGTCTTCTTCCGAGAACTTCGGTTCGTAGGTCACTCCCGTTGTGTACGAATCGTTTTTCAGCGCTTCATTATACAAAGTGGCATAATCGGCGCTGTTCAGGTAGCTGGGCAATGCCGTAGGCTTCTGTACGGCAAAGTTGCCCGAATAACTGATACGCGGAGTGCCCACTGTCCCTTTCTTCGTCGTGACCAGAATGACACCGTTCGCACCCCGTACCCCGTATATGGCAGTTGCCGAGGCATCCTTCAGAATGCTGACGGATTCTATTTCATTGGGGTCGATTCCGTCGAAACTTGGTCTTTCCACTCCGTCGATCATAACCAGCGGCGAAGTGTTGTCCGTAAAGGTACTGACTCCGCGGATAAGCAATGTGGAAGCATCCTCGCCGGGGGCTCCGCTGCGTTGAACCGCGATAAGGCCGGGCAATCTGCCGACGAGCATATTGCTTATGTTGGCTTGGGGAGTTTGTACCAGTTCCTTGGTGTCCATGGAAGCGATGGAGGCCGTAACGCTCTCTTTCTTTTGTTTGCCGTAGCCCACAACCACCACTTCCTGAATCGTTTGTACGTCGTCCTTTAATGAAATCCGAATTTGAGAACGGCCTTCGATGGGAATTTCTGCAGGCTTATATCCGATGAACGAAACCAGCAGGGTTTCATTTCCCGGGGCATCTATGTGAAATTCGCCGTTGATGTCGGTAACGGTTCCGCTTTTTGCGCCTTTCATGTAGACCGTTGCTCCGATGACCGGTTCATCTCTTTCGTCCAGCACCGTGCCGTGTACTTTCAGCACCGCTCCGGCGGTCGATGACCGTTGTCCGTTTTGCGTTTTTTTCTCCCGGGCTTCTTTCTTTACGAGAACGATTGTGTTGTTGCTGAATGAATAATCGATGCCCATGGGGTCAAATACTTTTGAAAGCACTTGTTCTATGGCCAGATTTTCACATACGATGGTAACTTTGGAATTGGGGTCGAGTACCGTGTTTCTGTACACGAACGTGTAGCGTGTTTGTTTCTCGACTTCTTTCATGAAGGTCTTCACCGTCCCGTTCTTTATGCTCATCGTAATCGGATCTCCCTGTGCATAAAGATTGTTCGGACTTGAGAAAAGCAATAATGTCACTAAACTTATTGCCCACCAAGTCCACTGGTGTTTACGAATTAAGGTCATAATTGTGTCGTTTTATGGATTAGTAGTATTTTGTTTGTTATTCTATCACAATGGTGTCGTTTTTCATGCGGTAATTGAATTTATATTGCAGGCTCAACGAGTTCAATACTTTTTCCAGTTTTTCATTTCGATAAGATCCGGTCAGCAGGTCGTCGATATACTTTTTGTTCTCCAGCAGGATGGTTACGCCATACCATCTTTCTATCTGTTTTAAGACTTCGTGCAAGGGGGAAGAGTTGAAGATTAAATAGCCGTTTTTCCATCCTGCATCCACTTCCGCGTCGTTTGGCTCGATGCTGATGTGGCGCGTCGTTTCATCGTAGATGAGCTTTTGTCCCGGCATGAGTGCATAATCTTTCTGCTGAGGATCGGTCTGCAACTTGATGCTTCCTCTGAACAGGGAGGTTTCTATCTTGTCGTCGTAGGTTTTTACATTGAAGGCTGTTCCCAGAACTTTGATTTCGATGTCTCCGGCAAAAACCCTGAAGCGGCATCGGGTGTCTTTGGCGACATCGAAATAGGCTTCTCCGGAGCGGATGTACACTTCCCGATACTCTCCTGCGCGTATTCTGTAATTCAGTTCTGTGCCGCTGTTCATGTTCACACGGGTTCCGTCGGGGAGCACGATGTCGGCCTTGTTTCCCGGCTTGACGACGATGCTCGCCATTCGCTCTCCCCCGTCTTGTGCGGAAGGTTTCACGAGGAGATAAATTTGTGAGGCGGAAACCAGCAACACAATGGCCGCGGCAGCGTATTTCCATGCTTTATGCCACCACATTTCTCTTCTGACGGTTTTATGTATGCGGTCGTGTATGCTTTGTCTGGTGCTTGCATCCATTCGGGCGGATATCTCCCGGGGCGTGTTTTTTTGCATAAGCTCCCACAACCGATCATCGGACACGTCGGCCATTTGCTCGCGAAATGTTTGCAGATCTTCCGGCGAAAGATCATTTTCGATATATTTCTTGTATAAGTCTTTTATGCGCTCAGACATAGTGTCGTTTTTTATCTATGAATACTTGGAGAATGACGAATGGTACTTCGGGTTTATTGTTTTTTAACAATGTCGGTATGGAACGTTTTTACGGCTTTGGACAAAGTCGCCCTTACGGATCGGGCGACGATGGCAACGGAGGGAATGGGCATTGCGCTCGAATCAGGATGCCGAGAGTTTTCCGGCTTCACATGAACAATACGATTCCGAGGATGACAAGCTCGGTCTCCAACAGATCTTTTCTGAATTTCTTCAAGATGGAGGTCAGGTTGTTCTTAATCGTCTGGGGAGAGAGATTCAGCCGGTCGGCAATCTCATTGACGGATAAATTCATCTCCCTGCTCAACTTGTAGATCTCCCTCTCCCGGTGCGAAAGCCTCGTTTTGGCCAAATGGAGTCTGCGTAAGAAATCGTCGAAGTAGAGTTGCTCTTCCGGTGTCTGAGATTGGTCGACGCATTCGTTGTGTTCCAGAAAATCCGTGAACTCTACCCGGTCGAGCTGCTTGCGGAACGTATCGATGATCTGATGGCGTGCCATGAGATACAACAGCGACTCGGCATTGCGGCCGGCATCCAATTTCTTACGGTTTTTCCACAGCCTCAAAAAAGTGTCCTGAACGATATCTTCGGCAACGGTTCTGTTCTTCGTGTGCGTCACCACAAAATGATAAAGCCTGTCCGCATAGCTATCGTAAATCATGGAGAATGCTTCCGTGGAGTCATTTTTCAAAGCCAGTATGCAGGCCGATTCGTTCAATAGCATATCGTTCCGATGAGTTCTCTGAATGTAGGCGCAAAATTATGATTATATTTTGCAATGGCAATATCAGGGTGAAAAACCGTTTAGGGAAAGAAAGACAAGAGCGGGCCGACTTGGCGTTTATTTGAGCGGAAAGGAGAAATGCTTCCTGTTCTTTCCGCCCGGTTCGGAGCATTCGATTTCAAGATGCCCATCGGCGACACGGCATAGCAAATAGCTCAAATGGCTGTTTACCAAAATGGGGAACTTTACTTTCTCATTGGCTTCCTGATGGACGTGGCGATGCAAATGGCCGGACAACATGGCGGTTACGTTCATCCGGTTCAGCGTCGGCAGAAATTGCTGTTCTATGTGATGGTAGCCGTGCCATGTGCCCAACGTGGGCGGGATGTGGCAGAACACGATGAGCGGATGTTGCCCTACCGCATTGTCGTCTTTCAGTGCTTTCAGCCATTCGGCTTCATGTTCCCGGTACTCGTCGAAGGCTTTCGTTTCGTTGTATTCCGTATCCGAGTCGGGTTTGTCTTCTCCGGAGTCCAAAAACAGGAAATCGACTCCCGCGATATGCTTCAAGTGATAGAACTCGTCCGTTTGCGTCGGGAAATAATCCCAAAGCTTGTCGGCAAACTTACCCCTCGTCTCGTGATTGCCCCGATTGAGGAAAACGGGCGTGCTTTTGGCAAACAAGCTGACGCAAGTGTCCATGTATGCCTTGAAAATATGTTCCTGATTCTCCACGCTGTGAGACATGTCGCCGTTCAATACGACGAAGTCCAGTTTGTCGGGTTCGATGCCTCTGCACAGTTCTTCAAGGTATTCTGCCCGTTCGTGTATGTCGTTCAGAACCAGAAAGGACAGGTTTCGAGCTTGGGTGGGGAATGTCTTGAAGCGATAGGGTTCGCGTCTGTAAACAACGGATGAGGCGGTGCGCCCGTAAGTGACCCAGTCGTGGTTTCTCCATTCCGTCAGTTCTTTGGAAAAAATGCGATACCTGTATTTCGTATCGGGCTTCAGTCCTTTGATGCGTACCCGATGCACGGTGTCATTGACCTGCCGGCGGCCTCTTTTCACGTCGTAGATTCGTATGCGTTCCTTGGTATAGAAATGATCGTCGGCTTCTTCGGCTATCTCCACCCAGGAAATGCCGGGCTTGTCGGTGATCCATAGAATGGTGGCAGTCGTGGAGTCCATGTCGCAAATATACGGTCCGTGCGTAATTTTAATGCCATGCACAAACTGTGTCAAACACAAGGTGAGAAAGATGAATACGGTTTTCATATACATTGGTTTTAAGATTTCAAAACATTCTTGCACATTTAGTATAAATACGTATGAACCCCGTCGTGGTACTTCTGTTTAGCATAGATTAACACAATGGCCGGACGGATGCCTCGGCAATGACTGGTCGATGAATTGAAAAGGCAGACCCCGCGGATGCTCTGAAAGCCGCTCCGTGAGGTCTGCGCTGTTGGGTCTACTCAGCTCCTGCCGCGAGGCAGGTCTTTACGCCGAGGGATCGGGAGCTGCCGATGTGCCGCCTCCGCTTTGGGGAGGAGTGCCGGCGGCGGTATCGGAGGGTTCGTTGTCTGCGGCGTCCAGCCGTTGGATGCTGACGTTCCTGATCATGTCTTTCAGCAAGGCGCCCGGCGTGAAGATGATGCGTCGCTTGCGCAACGTGTCCGCGGTTACTTTCTCGGCCTCTTCCTGACTCTTGCAGCCGAACGAGGGGCGGAACGTGCCGAGTTCGCCAAGGCTCACCGAAGCCCCGATTTCCATGTACATTTTCAAGGAGTCGATCAGTCCGTCGAGTACCGATTTTACCACTCCGCGTGGAACCATGCCTACGGCTGTTACCTGTTCGCACAGTTTTTTGAACTCGATGTGCGTCACTTTGTACGGACGCGCCACATACCTTGTTTTCTTTTCTCTGTCAAAGCCGAAAGCGGTTTTCTTTACCACATATTTCAATGCCATAATTAAATTGATTTTAAAAGTTAATACTTGGGTTTTGTTTTGTGATCACGATGCAAATGTATCGGGCTTTCGGAAGATGGAGAAATGAAAACGGCTTTTCGTCTGAATGAAATTCTGAATACGCTGATAATCTGTTTCGGTAATGCTGTAATAGTCTTTTGGGGCCATTATCCAAGTCAGGGTGTCATTATTATATGTAATTCTGTCACCTCGCCCCCAAATACACCACAGTCCGTCCTCCGCCGTAGCGGCGTATCAGCCCTTCGGCCGCGAACTCGTTGAGCAGGTCGATGGCCTTATCCTTGTTCGTTCCGGTGAGGCGCATGAAGTCGTGCCGGTAGATGCAGCCTTTCGCCTCGAGGTGTTCGACAAGCAGCGCGCGGCAACGTTCTTTGTCGACCGCCGTCGAAGGCGGAGCGGGGTGTTCCGTGCGTCGGATGTCCATGCCGTCGAAGCGTCGGCGATAATTGCGGTTCATTTGCAGATTTATTCGGCGAAAGCGGATGGACGGCGAGCGGATGTCTTTCTTCGCCGTGACGGGGTGGTCGGCCTTGAGCGAGATCGAGAAATGCCCCAGATCGCCCACCTCCACCGTCCAGCCATCGGCCAGCCAGCGTTGCAGTTCGTCGGTGACGGCTTGCAGACAGCCATTGAGGGTGGAGCGGTTGAAGCCCGACGCGAGCGAAACCTGTTCGATGAATTTTTCGGCCGCAAGGGTTCCCGATGAGGCGACCCGGGGATAGAGCGTGGCGGGTTTGTTCTTTTTCGTCGGATTACCCGACGGATAAAGGTCATAGTGTAAACTCATACGTAAATTATTTAAAGATTATACATGGATTATTGCCTTCGTTCGCATGAAAGTATTCGTTGGTCTGCACGTTCCTTTTCGTTGGTCTGCACCCGTTTTTTCGTTTTTGTGCAGTTTCTTTTTCGTTTGGGTGCAGACCAACGAATAATTTCATGCGGGCAAAAGTATTGTTCTCTCCGAAAACAGGAGGTGGTTTTTGCGGTGCGGTTCTGTACGGGTTTCTGAATGAGCTCAGCGCCGACGGCTTTTGCGGCGATGGCGGGCAAGAATCGGAACAAAGGTGTTGATAAGGCCGAGAGATTTGCTACCTTTGCCGCCAAAATGCACTCGAAGAAAAAGACAGCTATTATTAAAATAAATAGAATACGGATTATGGGCTTATTCAATCTTTTCAGTAAAAAGAGCGAAGGAACGCAGGTGGGTAATGTCGAAGACTTCACGTTGCTCACGCGGGTTTACTTTCAGTCGGTCATTGCCACCAACCTCGGTATCACCAATATTCGCTTCATTCCCGACGTGGCCAACTTCAAACGCCTGTTCAAGGTGCAAACGCAGGGCGGAAAGCTGGGGCTCTCGGAGAAGGCGGCATCGCGCAAAATGTTGATGCAGGATTACGGGTTGAGCGAAGGATTTTTCAAGGAAATCGACCAGTCGGTGAAGAATAATTGCCGTACGCAACAGGACATACAGCCCTATATGTTCCTGTATCAGGGCTTCTCGAACGACTTGATGATGCTTGTCGGAAATCTGATGCAATGGAAGTTCCGCCTGCCTTCTTTTTTCCGCAAGGCGCTCTACGGCATGACGCAGAAAACGATACACGACATTTGCACCAAAACGGTCTGGAAAGCCGACGACGTGCACAAGACGGCTGCCGCCGTGCGTCAGTATAAAGAGCGTTTGGGCTATTCGGAGGCGTGGATGACGGAGTATGTCTTCCACATCATCATGCTGGCCAAGAAAGAAAGCCGGAAGAAGAAAGACAAGTAAGGACCGACCTCCTCAGAGCTTAACTTTTTTGCCGACCGCTTTCGATTCGTTGTGCAGGCGGTCGAGCGCGGTGACTACGTAACGATACTTTTTTCGTCCCGTTTCGTAGGGCAGTTTCACGTATTCCTGCCGGGTGATGGTCACGATGCGCGAGGGATTGCCGATGTCGACCGGTTCTCCGGCCTCGAAGCGGTAGACAACGTAGCGCACGGCCTTGTCCATCTCGCTTTTGGCCTTCGGGGCTCCCCAGAAAAGGAGGTATCCGTCGGCCGTCCACACGGCTTTCACCTTGCGTACTTTCTTGGGCGGTTTGTTGTCCATGAACGTAAATTCGGGGACGAGGGCGGGATACTTGTGGTATTCCCTGATCAGTTCGTCGCGATACATTCCCATGTTTTCTATCACGGCCGAGGCATACCACTGGCAACTTCCGCCGATGGCGGGGTAGGCACGTTGCAGAGCCATCTTGCGCGATAGCTGATTGGCGGAAGGACGCTTCGGGTCGGGGTGCTGCACGGTGTTCGGCACGGATTGCCCGATGAAGAGCGGACGGCCTTCGGCATTCTCGGCCCACCACTTGATAAGCGTTTCATAGTCGGCGGCTTTATGTCCGATCTGCCAATAAAGTTGCGGGATGTTGTAATCTATCCAGCCTTTGCGTGCCCATAGCAGTACGTCGGCATACAGATCGTCGTAATTCTGCAATCCGTTGGTGTCGCTTCCGCGGGGATCATTCTTCCGGTTGCGGTAAATGCCGAAGGGACTGATGCCGAACTTCACCCACGGCTTGATGCCTCGGATGGTTTGATGGATTTGTTCGATCAGCACATTCACGTTGTTCCGTCTCCAGTCGGCCTTGCTGCCGAACCCCTTTCCGTAGCGGGCGAAACTGTCGTCGTCGGGGAAATCGACCCCGTTGATGGGGTAGGGGTAGAAGTAATCGTCCATGTGGATGGCGTCCACGTCGTAGCGCGATACGATGTCCGTGACGATGCGGCAGATGTGTTCGCGACTTTCGGGCAGTGCGGGGTCGAAGTAAAGCTGGTCGCCGTAGGTCACGAACCATTCGGGGTGTTCATGATAAATATGCGATGCGGCCAATTCGCTTTTCAGCGACGTCTTGCTCCGGTAAGGATTGATCCACGCATGAAGCTCCATGTTTCGGCGGTGACATTCGTCGATCATGAATTGCAGCGGATCCCATGCGGGCGAGGGAGCTTGCCCCTGTATGCCTGTCAGAAAACGGCTCCAGGGCTCGTGTGGCGAAGGATAGAGTGCGTCGGCCTCGGGACGCACCTGAAAGATGACGGCATTGATTCCGGCCTCTTGCAACGAATTGAGTTGATTGACGAGTGTCTGTCGGAGTTGTGCGGTGGGAATGCCTCGAAACTGTCCGTTGACGGTTTGTATCCATGCTCCGCGAAACTCCCGTTTGGGTTGAAGCGATTCGGATGCGTTTTGGGCTGTCGCGCCTGCCGAGAACAAGAGGCAGGCGGAAAAAAGAAGAGTTCGTAAGTTCATAAGCGTTACCGTTTGTCGGGGGTGCGGGGGCAAAGATAATTGATTTCGAGACGCGAAGCCACCGCGTTCGGCTCTATTTTTCCGTTTTTCCTTGTACTCTTTTCGGATTTTTGGCGATAAAATCTTTCCAGCCGCTGTACGCTTTGGTCGCACTTGGCCTTCCTGTCTGAAGAAAATGGCAATAAGCGGCTGCCAATCCGTCGGTGGCGTCCATGAAAGCGGGCATGTCGTCTTTGGAAAATTTGAGGATGCGTTGCAGCATGTCTGCCACCTGCTCTTTCGAGGCTTGCCCGTTGCCGGTGATGGCCATTTTGATTTTCAGCGGGGCGTATTCGGTGATGGGAATGTCGCGCCCCAGTGCCGCGGCAATGGCCACGCCCTGTGCACGTCCCAGTTTGAGCATGGACTGAACGTTCTTGCCGAAAAACGGAGCTTCGATGGCCAGTTCGTCGGGCAGATAACTGTCGATGATGCCCAATACCCGTTCCTGTATGTGCCTCAGCTTGAGGTAATGATTACCGAATTTCCTGAGATCGATAACCCCCATGGCTATCATTTCGACCGTCGGCCCCTGCACGCGCAACACGCCGTATCCCATGATTGTGGTTCCGGGGTCGATGCCGAGAATGATTTTTTCTTTGATTGCTTTAATCACTCCAGTACCTCCATCAGTGTGGGAAAACCGACCACCTTGTCTTTGAATATCCGCGTCAGTTCTTCCTGTAGTTTCACGCCCATGTCCTGATGCCAGCGGTGCAGGAGTTGGCTGTTTTCCACCTTCCATTGCAGGGAGTAAGAGTTTCCTTCGTCTCGGTGACTCAGTATTTTGCAGAATGAAGGTTCTTTGAGCGTGTTATGTTTTTTGATTTCGGGGATGTAATGTTCTTTGATCCAGATCAGAAAGTTCTCATTTACTTCGTCTTCCGCATGAAAAGTGGTGTTGAATATCAGCATCTTTCTTGTTTTTTGAAATTTATTTTGCGCAAACTTAGCAATTATTTCAGAGATTGTATTACCTTTGCGCCAGCAAAATCAAAACGGGGCGTTAGCTCATCTGGCTAGAGCGTAACACTGGCAGTGTTAAGGTGATCGGTTCGAGTCCGATACGCTCCACAAAAAAGGCACTGATTTCAGTGCCTTTTTTGTGTGGTTTCTCCATTATTCTCGGCTTCGTATCCTTACGAAGCGAACCTTTTTCCATTTATGATTTTTGCCCCTCCTGTCGTTCATCTTGCCGTCGGATCTCCACGCGGCGGATTTTTCCGCTGATGGTCTTGGGCAATTCATCCACAAATTCGATGACGCGCGGATACTTGTAGGGGGCAGTCACTTGCTTGACATGCTGTTGCAGCTCAGCGGCCAAGTCTTCGCCCGCTTGCGTCTTGTAGCTTTGCGCCAATACGATGGTCGCTTTCACGACTTGTCCGCGTATTTCGTCGGGCACACCGGTGATGGCGCATTCCACTACGGCGGGGTGGGTCATGAGTGCGCTTTCCACTTCGAAAGGTCCGATGCGGTAGCCTGAACTCTTGATTACATCGTCTGCACGGCCGACGAACCAAAGATATCCGTCTTCATCCTTCCATGCCACGTCTCCCGTATAATAGATGCCGTCGTGCCATGCTTCTTGCGTGCGTCGTTCGTCGCGGTAGTACTCTTTGAAGAGGCCTATGGGCTTGCGTCTGTCGGTGCGAATCACGATTTGTCCCTGCTCGCCGGCTTCTACGGAGCGTCCCTCATGGTCGATGAGGTCGATGTCATACTGCGGATTGGGCAGTCCCATGCTTCCCGGTTTAGGTTCCATCCAAGGCATGGTGGCAATGGAAAGGGTGGTTTCGGTTTGTCCGAATCCTTCCATCAGCTTGATACCCGTCAGCTCCCTGAAGGTTTCGTAGACAGCCGGGTTCAACGCTTCGCCCGCAATGGTGCAGTAGCGTAACGAAGAGAGGTCGTACTTCGTAAGGTCTTCGTGAATGAGGAAGCGAAAGATGGTGGGCGGGGCGCAAAGCGAGGTGATGCGGAAATCGTGAATCTTTTGCAAAATATCGGCCGGGATGAACTTTTCGTGATCGTAGACAAAGACGTTGGCGCCCGCGAACCATTGCCCGTAGAGTTTTCCCCACACGGCTTTTCCCCAACCGGTGTCGGCGATGGTGAGATGCAGGCTTTCCTCGTTCAGGTTATGCCAGAAACAGCCGGTGACGATGTGTCCCAGCGGATAAGTGAAATCGTGAGCCACCATTTTGGGTTCGCCCGTAGTGCCTGAGGTGAAATACATCAGTGAAATGTCATCGTTCGTATTGGCGCATTCCGGCCGGACGAAGGGTGCGGCCTGTTCGATGCCGCGATGGAAATCATCGAATCCGGGAGGTACGTCGGGGCCGATGCTGACCGTATGCTTCACATCGGGACATGCCGGAAGAGCGGCTTCGATGTGGTCGAGTATCGTTTTCTCACCGGCTGCCACAATCATTTTGATGCCGGCCGCCCGGCAACGGTATTCAATGTCTTTCTTTGTGAGCAGATGGGTGGCCGGTATGGCTGTCGCTCCGAGTTTATGCAGTGCAATGATGCTGAACCAGAACTCGTAACGACGTTTCAGAATGAGCATCACCATGTCGCCCCTTCCGATGCCGAGTTGTTGGAAGTAAGATGCGGTGCGGTCGCTTTCGTGCTTGATGTCGGCAAAGGTAAACTGTCGCGACTCGCCTTTATCGTTAGTCCAGAGCAATGCTTTTTTGTCGGGCTGTTCGGCGGCCCATGCGTCTACCACGTCGTATCCGAAGTTGAAACATGCGGGAACACGAATTTGGAGGTTTTTCACGAAGTCTTCCTGCGAGGTAAACCGGGTTTGGGTGAGAAATCTTTCGATCATCGGCGGAATCGGATTAAATAATCACGGCGAGAAAGCGCACCTTGCGTCCGTCGAGGGCTTTCATGCCATGGGGAAGTTGAGAATTGAAATAGATGCTGTCGCCTTCGTTCAGGATCAGTTCTTTGCCGTCGATGCTGAGCAGCATGCGCCCTTCGATGACGAGGTTGAACTCCTGTCCGTTGTGGGTGTTGAGGTGTATCGGCTCATTGTCGGCCTTAGGTTCCACGGTGACGATGAAGGGATCGGCCGCTCTGTTGAGAAAGCCTGCGGCCAGCGATTGATACTTATAGGCTTTCGTGCGCTCGATGCTTGTTCCTTTTCCGGCTCGTGTGATGAAATAACTGTTCATGCGAGGTTCTTCGCCGAACATCAACGTGTCGAGTGCGACGTGATAAGTTCGTGCCACTTGCTGGAGCATACCGACAGAAATGTCATGTTCGCCCGTTTCGGCCCGAAGATATTCGCGGAGGTCGATCCGGCATTCGCCGGCAATTTCTTCGGGCGTCAGTTCCAAGGCTTCGCGCAGGCCGCGTAAACGTTCGGCTATTTGCTTGATGGTATCGTTCATGGGAATACAGGTATAAAAAACAGCTGGAGAAATTTTCGATCGTTAGCAAAGGTAGCGGTAAATTGTGAGAATGCCGTGGTTTGGAGAGGGGAAATTTGTCGGTCTGAGCGTCTTATTTGCTAATTCTTCCTAAAAAGCACTTCCGGATACGGTAATCGCCCTGTCTTTTCGCCAACTTTGGCAGTCTGTTTGCAATACAGTTCATGAAATTTTAAAAAGAAAAAACGATATGGCTATTCAATGGATTTTATTTATCGGTATCGCTTTGGTCAGCTGGTTGGTTCAACTGAATCTGCAAAGCAAGTTCAAGAAGTATTCCAAAATTTCCATCGGCAACGGCATGACCGGACGCGACATTGCTTTGAAGATGTTGCGCGACAATGGCATCGACGATGTGAAAGTGACGCACACACCCGGACAACTGACCGACCATTACAACCCCGTGACGAAGACCGTAAACCTCAGTCAGGGAGTGTATGAGAGCAATAGCGTCATGGCTGCGGCCGTGGCGGCGCACGAATGCGGTCATGCCGTACAGCATGCGCGTGCTTACGCTCCGTTACAGATGCGAAGCAAACTTGTTCCGGTGGTGAGTTTTGCCTCGTCAATCATGACTTGGGTGTTACTGGGCGGAATCTTGTTGATCAACACATTTCCCTATCTCTTGTTGGGCGGAATCATTCTGTTTGCCACGACCACGCTCTTCAGCTTCATTACTTTACCTGTGGAAATCGACGCCAGCAAACGTGCTTTGCGCTGGTTGAGCGCATCGGGTATCACGAACGTATCCAATCATGCGCAGGCCGAAGGCGCACTTCGTGCGGCTGCCTATACTTATGTGGTGGCTGCGCTCGGTTCGTTGGCCACGCTGGTGTATTACATCATGATCTTTATGGGCCGCAGAGACTAACGGCCTCCTTTTCATTGTGTCAAAGGCGCGGGACTTCGGTTTCGCGCCTTTTTTGTGTTTGCCGCGGGCGGTGTGCTTTCCGTCCGGCACAAAACGGGAAGAGGATGCGTCGCCGGTCATCCGGGCGCGCATCCTCTTCGTGGTTATCTCTTTTAAGAACGGTTCGACCTTCGGTGTGCCGTGGCGAGCTATTCTTTGGGACGGGCTTCTTTCACTACCATGGTGCGACCCATGTATTCTGCGCCGTTAAGTTCGGCAATGGCTTTCGTGGCGGCTGAGTCGTCGTCCATTTCCACGAATGCAAAACCTTTGGAACGACCGGTTTCGCGATCCATGATCACTTTCACCGAAGAGACGGCTCCGTAATCTTCCATAACTTTCTGCAAATCTGTTTCCTTAACACGGTAATTAAGGTTACCCACATAAATGTTCATAAGATAAAATGAGATAATAGATAAATAAATAGAAATAAAACTCTCCGGAAGTGATGGTTACTAATAAAAAGATTAAAACAACAGAGAGTTTACGCTTACGTTGTTGTGGAACGGGGAGTAAAACCTTGTAATCGCAATCGAGAAACTAATGGTCCATCAATCCGCAACAAAGGAACGGATATTTTTTGGATTTACAACTTTTTATCTTGTAAATGTGCGGAATTTTATTTTTTCGCACTTGCAGGTCGACTCTGTGAGTTGGGCGCGCGTTAATAATCTTCGTCGCACCGATTATTCTTTTTCCGCCGAAGAGAAGAAGGCATTCGCGTGCATAAAATTATTCGTTGGTCTGCACCCAAACGAAAAAGCAACTGCACTCCGACGAAAGAGAGGGTGCAGGCCGACGAAAAGGAAACCGCAGGCCGACGATCGGATTTATGCGGCGAAAGGAAGTAAGTGTCGGGCGGGCGTAAGCTAACGTCTGCACATCGGCCGCATCTTTGTCCCGAAGCCGTTTCGGCCCCGGAACTTGGCTTGTGTCTTGGAAATTATCTCGAACTCGCGCGCCGTGACGTTTCGGGTGGAGAAACTCTTTTTTTCTTGTGCAATTGAAAGATTAGCACTATTTTTGCAAGCTCTTTTAAGCATGGAATTAAAGTATAAATCAAATCAATAAATTGTCAGAATGAACGTTTCATTGCAAAACATCGACAAGGTGAGCGCATTGCTTACCGTGAAAATAGAAAAGGCGGACTATCAGGAGAAAGTAGAGAAAGCGCTGAAAAACTTCCGTCAGAAAGCCAATATGCCCGGATTCCGCAAAGGCATGGTTCCGATGGGGCTGGTGAAGAAAATGTACGGCAAATCCGTTACGGCCGAAGAAGTGAACAAGGTGTTGCAGGAGGCCATTTACAATTATATCAGAGAAAATAAGGTGAATATGCTGGGCGAACCCCTGCCGAACGAGGAAAAACAACAGCCCGTCGATTTCGATACGATGGAAGAGTTTGAATTCCTGTTCGACATTGCGCTGGCTCCCGAATTCAAAGCCGAACTGACTGCCAAGGACAAAATCGACTACTACACCATCGAAGTGTCCGAAGACATGATCGATGCTCAGGTAAACACCTATACGCAACGTACGGGCAAATACGTGCAGGTCGATGCCTATCAGGACAACGACATGCTGAAGGGATTGCTCGCCCAGCTCGACGAAGCCGGCAACACGAAAGAAAACGGCATCCGCGTGGAAGGCTCCGTCTTGATGCCTCTTTACATGAAAGACGACGCGCAAAAAGCCCTCTTCGCACAAACCAAAGTGAATGACGTAATCGTGTTCAATCCGCACAAGGCTTATGCCGGTCATGCGGCCGAACTGGGTTCGCTGTTGAAGATTGACAAAGACATCGCGAAAGACGTTACCGGCGATTTCAGTTTTCAAGTGGAAGAAATTACCCGTTTTGTGCCGGGAGAATTGACGCAGGAAGTGTTCGATCAGGCTTTCGGCCAAGGCGTGGTGAAAACCGAAGAAGAATTCCGCGGCAGAATCAAGGAAGAAATCGCGGGCCGTTTCGTTGCCGACAGCGATTATAAGTTCCTCCTCGATGTTCGCAAAGCCTTGGTCAAGAAAATAGGCAAACTCGAATTTGCCGACGCCTTGTTGAAGCGCATCATGCTGCTCAACAACGAAGAAAAGGGCGAAGAGTTTGTTGCCGAAAACTACGACAAGAGCATCGAAGAACTGACTTGGCACCTGATTAAGGAACAGTTGGTCGAAAGCAACGGCATCAAGGTGGAGCAGGACGACGTGCTCAACATGGCCAAGGAAAGCACCCGCGCGCAGTTCGCCCAATACGGCATGCTCTCCGTGCCCGACGACTTGCTCAACAATTACGCTCAGGAAATGTTGAAGAAGAAAGAAACGGTGAACAATCTCGTGAATCGCGCCGTGGAAGCCAAACTGGCCGCGGCACTGAAAGCACGGGTGAAGTTGAATGAAAAATCAGTGACAATCGAAGAATTCAACAAACTCTTCGAATAAAGCCGGTTTGATGAGTCTTTGGGCCGACGACGGTTTCGGGTCGGCAAACCGGACTCTCGTCGGCCGAATACCTTTCGGATATTGGAAGCTGTGCCAAAGCAAAAAAAGCGGGCGCAGCTTCTTTCGTTTCACCTTTTCCGTCGCACCTTCATTTCGGGTGAAGAATCCAAATAGAAACGCAACGTTTTCGTGTACTCTCTTCGGTCGGGGATCGCCGCGCGGCAAGGGGCGGGACCACCCGTCCCGACGAGCGCCC
>JBHAEN010000196.1:0-2552 GCA_041855645.1 Bacteroides sp.
ATGTGTTCCATTGGATGCCATCTATGCTTGGAGAAACTTATCATAACACTGCGCAAAGTAAGAATTTTTCGCGAAAGAAAATGAGTTTCATTGGGATTTTTGTCGGATTTGTAAATCTTCCTCCAGATTTGAATCGTGAATGGGCCATGAGCATGGGCTTGCAGTTTATCTTGATGTGCGAAGCGCACAAATTTTTTCACCGTGGGAAATATGTCTTTCGCACGCATGAAATTATTCGTTTGCCTGCACCCAAACGAAAAAGAGCGTGCACTCCGACGAAAAAACGGGTGCAGGCCGACGAAAAGGAAGGTGCAGACCGACGATCGACTTTGTGCAGCGAAAAGAAGTAAACGCCAAACCGAAGGAAGATGACGGATGCACATTGTCCGTTCGGCAACCGTGCCATTTCTTTGTTTTTTTCTGCGAACTTGGAGCATTATCTGTCTAAATGCAGATAAAAAGTAGAAAATTATGCCTTTTTTCGATAAAAAAGAGATCGATTGTCCGGAAAACCCAAAAAGATTATTTACCTTTGTCACCGATTGAAGAACTCCCATCCTTCAACATTACCCTAAAATCCCAAAACTTATAAATTCCTGAATAAAGAGAACAATGCATATCTCTATGCTTGTCTTGTGCTCATCTTGGCTACGTACCTGAACATGAACAGGCATTCTCAACCTGAAATTATCAAACTTACTTATTATATAATATGTATAACATCATTCAACTGAACGACAAAGAACTACCCGAATTGCAGGCCATCGCCACCGAATTGGGCATTAAGAAGCCCGATGCGCTGAAAAAAGAGGAGTTGGTCTATAAAATTCTCGACGAACAAGCCATTGTCGGAGCTACCAAAAAGGTGGCGGCCGACAAACTGAAAGAAGAACGTAAGGAAGACAAACGGAAACGTTCGCGAGTAACGTCCACCACGAAACGGGAAGACAAAGTGGCATCGGCCACCAAAGACGGCGAATTGACCAAAGACAACAAAGTAGCGGCCGCGCCCAAAGCGAAACCTCTTTTCAAAGACGAAGCCTTTGCCCGTCCCGAAGCCGAGACGCCCAAAACAGGAGCGGCGGAGGCCAAGACCGAAACTCCCCGGGCGGAAATGCAGGTGGTCAAGACCGAAACCGAAAAGACCGCTGCTTCCGACGGAAACGAGGCCGAAAAACGAAAAGCCGGACGTCCGAAGAAAGAGGCTAATAAACCGAAAGCGAAGAAGGAGGCCGAAAACCCGGTTGTCGAATCGGCTGCTACTGCCGACGAACAGGCCCCCGTTCGGGAAGAAACAAATAAACAGCCCTCGGTTCCGGCACTTAAACCTGTATCGAAAGCGGAAAAACCGACTTCCGTCATTGATGAAGACAGCACCTTACTGTCTTCCGCGGGCGATGATGACTTTATCCCCATTGAAGATCTTCCCACGGAAAAAGTGGAACTTCCGACCGAACTTTTCGGAAAGTTTGAAGCAACCAAGGTCGATGCGGCACAAGCGGCTGAAGCGGCTCAGGCACAGCGTCAACAAAACAATCGCCAGCGTGAGAACAATGGCGGAAACAATAACAACCCCAATGCCCAGCGCAATAACCAGATGCGCCAGCCCATGCCGAAACGCGGAGGGCAAGGCAATGCTCCGGCAGAGAATCAGCCCGAGGCGGCAACCGAACGCCGGCAGCCTGAAGTGGAAAAGGCTTACGACTTCGACGATATACTGAATGGAATAGGCGTGTTGGAAATTATGCCCGACGGCTACGGTTTCCTTCGCTCTTCGGATTATAACTACCTCTCTTCTCCCGACGACATTTACGTTTCTCAATCGCAAATCAAACTCTTTGGCCTGAAGACCGGCGACGTGGTAGACGGTGTGATTCGTCCGCCCAAGGAAGGAGAAAAATACTTCCCGCTGGTAAAGGTTACGAAGATCAACGGACGCGATGTCGCTTTCGTGCGCGATCGTGTACCTTTCGAACACCTGACGCCATTGTTTCCCGATGAGAAATTTAAACTCTGCAAAGGCGGCTACGGCGACTCCATGTCGGCACGCGTGGTCGACTTGTTTGCCCCTATCGGCAAAGGTCAGCGCGCGCTCATCGTGGCTCAGCCGAAAACGGGTAAGACCATTCTGATGAAGGACATCGCCAACGCGATTGCCGCCAACCACCCCGAAGTGCACATGATTATGCTTCTCATCGACGAACGCCCGGAAGAAGTGACCGACATGGCCCGCAGCGTCAATGCGGAAGTCATCGCTTCCACCTTCGACGAACCCGCCGAACGTCACGTGAAGATTGCAGGCATTGTGTTGGAAAAAGCCAAACGTATGGTAGAGTGCGGACACGATGTCGTGATCTTCCTCGATTCCATCACTCGTCTGGCCCGTGCCTACAACACGGTATCACCGGCATCGGGCAAGGTGCTCTCCGGAGGTGTCGACGCCAATGCGCTCCATAAACCCAAACGCTTCTTCGGAGCGGCCCGTAACATCGAGAACGGCGGTTCGCTCACCATCATCGCCACGGCATTGATCGATACCGGTTCGAAGATGG
>JBHAEN010000197.1:0-5641 GCA_041855645.1 Bacteroides sp.
AACCGGCAATCAACTTCTTTTATCGCATCAAACCTCTTTTCCCGCCGAAAAGAACAAGGCTTTCGTGCGCCTATAATTATTCGTTTGCCTGCACCCAAACGAAAAAGAGCGTGCACTCCGACGAAAAAACGGGTGCAGGCCGACGAAAAAGAAGGTGCAGACCAACGATCGACTTTATGCAGCGGAAGGAAGTGGGCAGTGGACAGGCGAGAGATGCGGGATGCATACAAGAAACGTCCCAGTCCGTAACGGTTTGCACACTTCGGCTTTTATTTCGGTAAACGGCACTTTTTAAACCCTTACAAAATTGTTTTTGAGCAAATTATGCTTATTGGGGCAACGGATCTCTCCGAGGCGGTTCGCCCTCCGGTTTGAGCCCCGCCTCCGGCAGATTCGGGTTTTACTTCAAATCGGCCGGTTGTCTTTTTCCTGCCATTCGAAAAGATTTACCGATTCACTCTGCATTCGGTGTACCATTTTAATTCGTAATTTTGTCGCCTCAAACCACAATATACGCTCCGCAGGCCAATGAATCAGACCACTACCACACCGCAGGCAAACAAAGGTAATGCATGGGCATTAAGCCCGCTTCTTGTCTTTCTTTGTCTTTATCTGGTTACCTCCATCCTCGTCGACGATTTTTATAAGATGCCCATCACGGTGGCATTTCTGGTCGCATCGTGTTATGCCGTGGCCATCACCCGCCGCCTGACGCTCGAACAACGCATCGACTGTTTCTCGGCAGGAGCGGCCAATGCGAACATTCTGCAAATGATATGGATTTTTATCCTTGCGGGAGCTTTCGCACAAACGGCTAAAGAGATGGGAGCCATCGACGCCACGGTGAATCTGACACTTTACATCCTCCCCGACAATCTGCTGTTGGCAGGCATCTTCATGGCTTCTTGCTTCATTTCGCTCTCCATCGGAACGAGCGTGGGAACGATTGTCGCCCTGACTCCCGTTGCCGTGGGGCTGGCCTCCAAAACCGGAATCGACCTTCCGATGATGGTGGGAATCGTGGTGGGAGGTTCATTTTTCGGCGACAACTTGTCTTTCATTTCCGACACCACCATTGCGGCCACCCGCACACAAGAATGCGTGATGCGCGATAAGTTTCGCGTCAACTCGCTGATTGTCGTACCCGCGGCCGTCATCGTGCTGGGCATTTATATCGTACTGGGTCTGTCGACAATTACCGGATCCGCACCGACCGAAACCATCGAATGGGTCAAAGTAATCCCCTACCTCATCGTGCTGTTCGCAGCCCTGGCCGGCGTAAACGTGATGTCGGTGCTTATTATGGGCATCGCCGCGAGCGGGCTGACCGGACTGCTTACGGGCGGACTGACTGCCTTTGAATGGGCCGGAGCCATGGGCGAAGGCATCATGGGCATGGGAGAACTCATCATTGTCACGCTACTGGCAGGCGGTATGCTCGAAATCATTCGCTACAATGGCGGTATCGATTTCATCATCCGCCAACTCACCCGGCACGTCGACGGGAAACGAGGGGCGGAACTCAGCATTGCGGCACTGGTGAGTGTAGCCAACCTCTGTACGGCCAACAATACCATCGCCATCATCACCACCGGGGGAATAGCCAAAGACATTGCCCAAAAGTTTCACCTCGACCGGCGAAAAGTAGCCGGCATACTCGACACGTTTTCGTGTTTCGTACAAGGAATCATCCCTTACGGAGCGCAGCTGCTCATTGCCTCCGGTCTGGCCGGGATATCGCCCATCGACATCGTGGGGACACTCTATTATCCTTTTACGATGGGGATTTTCGCCCTGCTCGCCATCTTGTTCCGTTATCCGCGCAAATACTCGTAAAGCCATTGCTTTCGTCACTGCGCAGTCGCCGGACAATGAGCAAAAAGACGGAAAACACCCCGTTCTTCTCCTTCGGGGAAAGATTTTCGCTGACAAAATGCTTATTTTCATCGGGAGAGATTGCACAAATACCCGATATTTAATACCTTTGCGGCCTCTGAGGAAAAATAATTCCTCATCAATCGTTAACTGTATCAATTATTGTTTTTAACTATGGAATTACCATTTGCAGAGGCCTACCGTATTAAGATGGTAGAACCCATTCGGAAAAGCACACGCACAGAACGCGAACAATGGATGCGTGAAGCAAACTACAACCTGTTCAATCTCAAAAGTGACCAAGTATTCATCGATCTGCTCACCGACTCGGGCACAGGAGCCATGAGCGACAGACAATGGGCAGAACTCATGCTGGGCGACGAGAGCTATGCCGGAGCACGCTCGTACTACAACATGAAGAGAGCCATCAACGAGATTCTCGGTTTCCCCTATTTTCTTCCCACCCATCAGGGACGTGCCGCGGAGAACGTGCTCTACTCGACCATTGTAAAAGAAGGCGACGTCCTTCCCGGAAACTCGCATTTCGACACGACGAAGGGGCACATCGAATACCGTCGCGCACACGCCATCGATTGCACCATCGACGCCGCTGCCGACACTCAGCTGGAACTTCCCTTCAAAGGCGAGATAGATACGGCGAAACTGGAACAAGTCTTCCGTACCACTCCCAAAGAAAAAATCCCTTGCTGCATACTGACGCTGACCAACAACACGGCCGGAGGACAACCCGTATCCATGCGCAACGTGCGTGAAGTATCCGCCCTTTGCCGTAAATATGGCATTCTGATGCAAATCGACGGGGCACGCTTTGCCGAAAATGCTTACTTCATCAAAACGCGCGAAGAAGGTTATGCGGACAAAAGCATCAAGGAAATAGTGAAAGAAATGCTATCTTATGCCGACATCATGACCATGTCGAGTAAAAAAGACGCCATCGTAAATATGGGCGGGTTCGTAGCTTTCCGCGACGAAACGCTTTGGCGGCGATGCCAAATGTTCTGCATCATGAACGAAGGCTTCATCACCTATGGCGGCATGAGCGGACGCGACATGAATGCCCTCGCCGTCGGACTCGACGAAGGCACGGAGTTCGACACACTCGAAACCCGCATTAAGCAAGTGGAGTATTTGGGCCGGAAATTGGACGAGTATGGCATTCCCTATCAACGTCCCGTAGGCGGACACGCCGTATTCCTCGACGCCACCCGCATCCTCACCCACGTTCCCAAGGAAGAGTTTATTGCCCAAACACTCGGCATCGAGCTTTATCTGGAAGCGGGCATCCGCGGAGTGGAAATCGGCGCCATACTGGCCGACCGCGATCCGCAAACCCGCGAAAATCGCTATCCGAAGTTGGAATTGCTGCGTTTGGCCATCCCCCGACGCACCTATACAAACAACCACATGGACGTAATAGCGGCCGCCTGTAAAAACGTGTACGACCGCCGCACCTCCATCACGCGAGGATATGTCATCACGGAAGAATTGCCCGTTATGAGGCACTTCACCGTCAAGCTGGAGCCGGCACGTTAAAGAAAAAGGAAACGAAAGTTTTGTCAATCAAAAGAAAAGGCCTACCTTTGCGCCCGCCGTTACGAGTTAATGGCACATAATTCAAATCAATTAAAAACAGAAAAAATGGCAACAAGAATCAGATTGCAAAGACACGGACGTAAAAGTTACGCGTTTTATTCAATTGTTATTGCAGACAGCAGAGCACCACGTGATGGTAAATTTATTGAGAAGATCGGCACATACAACCCGAACACCGATCCTGCTACAGTAGATTTGAATTTCGAAAAGGCATTGTCATGGGTATTGAAAGGTGCTCAGCCTTCGGATACCGTACGCAACATCCTTTCCCGCGAAGGCGTGTACATGAAGAAACATCTCCTCGGCGGTGTGGCCAAAGGCGCATTCGGCGAAGCGGAAGCGGAAGCAAAATTTGAGGCTTGGAAGAACAACAAGCAATCAGGTTTGGCCGCATTGAAAGCCAAGCAGGAAGAAACCAAGAAAGCCGAAGCCAAAGCACGTCTGGATGCAGAAAAGAAAATCAACGAAGCCAAAGCCAAAGCACTCGCGGAAAAGAAAGCCGCCGAAGAAGCTGCAAAAGCAGCGGCCGAAGCACCGGTTGAAGAAACTCCGGCCGAAGCACCGGCCGAAGCCCCTGCAACGGAAGCTCCCGCTACGGAAACAGCAGCCGAATAATTCCGGCATACTGTTCTTAAAGCATAACCTGTTAAATGAATCCTTTTCGAATTGTCGGAAAGGATTTTTTTATTCCCACACAAGAAATCGGCCTCTCTCCTGTCACGATAATGGTTCAAAAAGAACGAATAAGCCTGTTAATAAAACAACAGAAATAAAACACCAAGACAGAAAAAGACCTATCTTTGTCCGTACATTTATTCACTTAAAGTAAAAACAACATGAGAAAATCACTCTATCTGGCTATTGCCATCGCAGCTTTCAGCATCGCCGCCGCATACGCCGGAGAAAAATCCGGTTATACCATCACCGGAACAGTAGAAGGAGCGGTCGACGGTGATACCGTGTACCTGCAAAAAGCACAAGACAGACAAATGATTGTCATCGACAAGGCTGTCATCAAAAATGGTAAATTCACATTCAAAGGCAAACAAGACACCGTCGTCAGCCGTTACATCACCTGTCAGCCCAAAGACGGACGTCTGATGATCGACTTCTTCCTCGAAAACGGGGACATCAAGATCGCATTGACCAAACATAACGATTCCGCCACGGGAACTCCCAACAATGACACTTATCAGGCAATTCGCTCAAAAGCTAACGAGTTTTCTAAAAAAGCCAACGACTTATATTCTTCATTACATAACGACACAACATTGACCAAGGAACAAAATGAAGCCAAGATCAATGAAATCCGCAATCTCGAAACTTCATACAAGCAACTGATAAAAGACGGAATCAACAAGAATATCACCAACATCGTGGGTATCTATCTGTATAAACAAAACTATTACCAATACGACACGGAAGAAAATGCATCGATTCTTTCACAAATTCCTGCTCAATATATGATGAACGATTCCAGATTGGTTACCATCAAAGAGCAAGTGGAAAAACAAAAGAAGACCGCCGCAGGAACCAAATTTACGGATTTCGAGATGAAGACTCCCGAAGGCAAGGCTGTCAAACTTTCAGATTATGTAGGAAAGAACAAAATCGTATTGGTAGACTTTTGGGCAAGCTGGTGCGGACCTTGTCGCAAGGAAATGCCCAACCTGGTTGAATTATACGCACAATATAAAGACAAAGGTCTTGAAATCGTAGGCGTATCGCTCGATCAGAAAGCCGATGACTGGAAAATGGCGATCAAGCGACTCAACATCACATGGCCTCAGATGTCAGACCTGAAATACTGGAAAAATGAAGGCGCTCAACTGTATGCTGTCAACTCCATTCCCCACATTGTGCTCATCGATGCGGAAGGAACCATCGTTTCCCGCGGATTGCACGGCGAAGAGTTGAAAGCCAAATTGGCTGAGCTTCTCAAGTAAACGGAAGTGCACCGTCAATAAAAAAGAAAAGCATTCGAGTGATTCACTTGAATGCTTTTCTTTTTGAGCCTCTTGTCGGATTCGAACCAACGACCCCGAGATTACAAATCACGTGCTCTGGCCAACTGAGCTAAAGAGGCGGGTGGGTAAGCTGACTATATCGCGCCGCTACAACCAACTACCTTTGCTGCGATCAAGCCCTGGAG
>JBHAEN010000198.1:0-5461 GCA_041855645.1 Bacteroides sp.
CTTTATTCAACGATGTGAAAGTTGCCAAATTCTCCATACTTACAAAAGCCTTCAACCGAGAGAGCTGTACCTTCTGTATCCATTGTTTGGGGAATGAATAGGACAACGTGACATTCTTAATACGCAGGTAAGAAGCGTCGGACATATATTTGTCAGAAATGCGGTAATTGGAACCACTGTTACCATATCCGTCATAGATACGCGGGAATTTTGCATCCGGATTGGCGCACGTATAATCACCGGCAGCCACATCTTTCGGACGCCAATAATTTTCTGTCCCTTCATAGAGCGGAACAAACTCAAAGTCGCCATACATCGGGAAAGTCAGCACATTGGCAATCCAATAATCACGTTTTCCCGTACCCTGTAAAAAGACGCTCAGATCGAAGCCTTCATAACTTACTCCCAAATTAAAACCATAGAGATAACGGGGGAGATTATTACCAATCCGTTCGCGATCACCCGGATTCTCCAATGTTCCGTTACCTGCATAAATCAGATTTTTTCCCATCTCGTCATCACGCAGGTTCTTGAACTTCACATCACCCGGACGCGGATTGACTCCGTCTATGCGCGTCACACCATTCTTCAACTGCCAGGTCTGTGTATCTGCGAAGTCGTCTACTGTATAAAAACCGTCGAACAAATATCCCCAATATTCGCCCAATTCCATTCCTTCGTAATAAGCACTGAGCGACTTAGACTTGTTGCTGTCATATTTGGTGATCACGCTCTTCAAATCCGACAGATTGAATCCGACCCGATAAGACCACTTGCCGATTTTGTCGCACCAGTTCATATTCAATTCCCAACCACGGGTACGCATGTCGACCGTGTTCTGTGTCGGTGCGAAAGCACCCTCCACAGCAGGCGGCTGCATGCCGGGAACCGGCATGCTTCTCGTGTCACGCCGATACCATTCAAAAAGACCACTCAAACGGTTGTTAAACAAAGCAAAGTCGATACCGATATTGGCGGTACTCACTTTTATGGAAGGAACGAAAGAATAGGCCGGGATATTCTGATTTCCCATGAGTCCGTAAGAGCCACGAATCTTTAACTGATCGAGCCAAGAAGATGTGCCTGCCATAAAGTCTTCCTGAGTCATATTCCAACCGGCCGAAACAGAGGGAGAGAAACTAAAACGGGAGTTCTTGGGGAGTTTGGACGAACCATCGTATCGGCCATTTACTTCCAGCAGATACCTGCCTTTATAGTCGTAGTTTACTCGGAAGAAACCGCCACGGATCGTATATTCCGTATAGGAATCATTGACCGTAAAAGAGGGCGAACCGCCCTCGGAAATTACCTGACTACGAGAATAGACATCAAACGTTTCCTGATAGCCGGACTCCTTATTGAAACCGGCCATTACTTTGAAATGGTGGTCCCGAACCCAATCAAAGCTGTACGTTCCATAAAGGTTGATGGCATTATAGTCTGTATAGTGCTTGTTCTTGCGCAGGTAGTCATTACCGGGAGTCGTATCGACACCCCCCTGTATGGAGGTCATTTGCACACTGCCTGTATGCCAATGATAATCCGACGTATTTTTATCGTAGGTATATTCGAAGGCGATTTCAAATCCCTTCAAGGGTTTCAAAATAGATTTCAGAAAAATACGCGGATTATCATCGACGTCTTTGTACGGTTGGGCCATCTCAATCTGGTTGCGGAAGGTGAAGAACGGCAGATTAGCATCGGGCCCCAGCCCATAACCTTCGGGCATCGTTCCTTCGGGGTAGTAGGAAACCAGACGGGTACTCCACAAACCTCCGCCTTGAGAAACAACCATATTGCGCTTGCTATGAGCATAGCTCAACGCAGCTTCCTGAGTAAACCACTTGGCAATATCCACCGAAATGAAACTGCTGATGTTCATACGGCTATACTTGTCCTTGTCGGAATAAAGCACACCGTCGGTATCGACCAGTCCGGCAGAAAGACGATAGCGCAAGCGTTCCGTACCACCACTCGCCGAAAGGTTATGAATCTGTTGGAAACCTGTTTCCATCATGTTCTTCATCAAGTTTTTTTCATTGAGGAAATACAAGGCACCGTCGGTATCCTTATAGATGCCGTCGCCCTTGATTTCGACAGACGAAGGATTGGCCTTATACCGGGCCAGCAACTCCAGCCAACGGTCCACCTTGGGAGTTCCCAACGACCAATAGTCATTGCCCGAGGCCTCCCGATAGGCATGCAAGTAAGTCTCCAACGAAGTCTGTTCGGGCAGATTTACAGCATTGGCGAGAGCAAAGTTGTTGTTGTAATTCAACCGGAAACGCTCCTCGTTCTGGGGACGTTTGGTCGTCACCAAAATGACACCGCCGGCAGCACGAGCTCCGTAGATGGCACACGAAGCGGCATCTTTCATTACGGTGATACTCTCGATGTCATCGGGATTCAGCATATCGATGTCGCCTTCCACATTGTCAATCAGCACCAGCGGCGAAACATTTGACTGAGAACCGATTGAATAAGCACCACGGATCTGGAACGAACGGCTTTCGCCCGGAAAATTACCGTTACTACCCACAAACAAGCCGGGAACTGCCCCCTGCAAGACATCGGCCGCCTTTGTCAGAGGACGTTCACCCAATGCATCATCCATTTTGACGGTAGTAACCGCACCTGTCAGGTTCGCCTTCTTCTGAGAACCGAAGCCTACCATTACCACTTCCTCCAAAGTCCGGGCATCTTCTTTCAGCACAGTGTTCAGAGGTTTGCCCTCCCATGTAACGGTTGCCGTCTGATAACCAACGAAACTGATTTCCAAAGTAGCGCCATGAGGCACGTTCGGTATCATAAAATTACCGTCAATGTCGGTAATGCTTCCCGTACCGACGCCTTTGACTTTCACTGAGGCCCCAATTACTGTCTCTCCATTAGCATCCTTAACAACACCCTTACAATCGCCATTCTGCCGAACGATTGCACTGCCTGCCATAGACATGTTTGCAAGAATCATTCCGGACGGAACAGCGGATAGCAAAAGAAAGAGCCCTATCGGCTGCAACTTTCTCAAGATTTCATTCATAACGATTAAATTAAAAGATTAACAGATTTACTTGGATATATTGCAGTAATTTAAGGCTATACAGCACTTAAGGTTAACGTCAGAATCCAAAGATGTACAAAGATAAGAATCGCAATTAACAGGACAAAACAACAAGGCCCGTTTTTTAACAAATAAGAAGCAAATACACCCCGTTTTAAGTTGCGCAATAAAAATAAAATACAACAAACCACACCATATTATTATAAACATGAGACGAGATTTGTGAATCGGTAGAGACAGTACCTGTACGTACTGTCTCCGGCCGCTCACCGCTCGTCAGACAAACAAGTAGTTGCACCGCGCCACAAACGACAAGCCACCCCGGCGGAGACGTACAGGCTTCCGCCGGGGTGGCTTGATGGTGTGATGATGGGTGAGTTCAGCCGTGCAAGAACGCGGTTACGCCTCGCCCCGGAAACCCGAAATGGGCGGAATATAGGTATCGCCGTCGCTTATTCCCCGTTCTTCGGGCAAACGAATGGCGCCGTAAACGGCTTCATAACGCTGTATGTTGTCTTGCAAAGCACGCGACAGGCGCACGGCATGTTCGGGCGTGAGGATGATGCGCGACTTCACTTCGGCTTTCGGCAACCCGGGCATCACGCGAATGAAATCTGCGATAAACTCGGAAGAGGAATGGGAAATGACGGCCAGATTGGAATAAATGCCCTGAGCCACTTCGTTGTTCAGCTCTATCTGCAACTGGTTGTTCGGTTCTTCTGTCGACATAACGGTCTCTGTTTTAATTCGTTTTTACGATGGTTTGCAGGAGCAAAGGTAAGTTTTTTCGCCCAAACGGACAAATGCGTCACTTCGCTTTGGATTGCGCTTTTCGAAACGTCACGGCCCGGGGAGGCAGGTGTTGAATGTTCGCTTCGCACAAGTCGTACAGTTCTTTGGCTTTTTCCGTAAAACCGAACTTTTCGATATAGCCGACCAGAAACTTGCCATGCAGACTCTGGTGTTCTCCGTCGCACATCTCGAGATAATCGCAGACGAGCCGATGGTGGCATTCGTCCGAGAGCCCCAAGGCAAAAACGGCGAACGTTCCGGGCATGGCGCAATGTTCCGCCTCCAGATTGAGGTACCATTCGGATTCTTTCATGGCCAAACGGGCATAGCGTTCCACGAGGGGATGCAGAGCAGCCCACTGCATCGCGTTGGCAAAGAGGTGGTGCACGCCTTTCTTCGGCAGGCCCTTGACAGGGAGCGTACACTTTCCGGAGCTTCTGAACTCAATGGCATAAGAGCGGGGGAATTCCGATTCGAGAAGCCGGCAAAGGAAGTTCAACACCTTTCGGTAGCTTTCTTCCGTTTCTTCCTTCACCGCGATTCGGACGAGGGCGAAAGCGTCGTTTGCTTGGCAAGACACCGCATTGTCTTTATATTCCGCAACATCCCGGGCGAGTTCGCCGCTACCGTGTTTCTTGAGCTGCGCCGGCAGATCGGAGCCCAAAGCGGTGAGCCAGGAGAATATTTCCTCCGTGGTCAGAGAATCGAAACTCATGCCGTATTTGGTGTGACACACAGCGATGTAAGCGGCAAAACGAAAGAAATCTTCAGGCAACGAGTAGCTTGGTTCGCCCGGTCGCAATTTCCAGATGGCATGAAACGAGTCTTCTCCTTCGGCGTCGTAGAAAAACGGGTCGCGAATCACGCGATTGACCCAACCGCGCAGCGTCCGGTCGACATCCCATTTCCAACCGCACAGCCGGCGCATCACGTCGGTGAAACGACGGGCTTCTTCGAAACGAAAGCCCGTTTTGGCCGACTCGTACAGATAGTATTCCAACACTGCATCGACCAATACTTCCTTTCCGTCGACCCGAAAACAGGGATAAGACGAATAGCCTTTCTCAGCCCGGGTTTTGGAAACGTGCCGGATCTCTCCGTCGAGTATGCGCGCGACACACGCCTCAAATACCGGTCGCCAAGTGGCGTTGCGGCATACGTCTTCATAAATCAAATAATTTCTTTTATTTTTCATAAGCCTTTTCTTTGCAAGTGAACAGACCGGCTAACCGGACAAAGATAGGGAAAAATGCGAAAAGCCCGTTGCGGACAGCTTTGAATTCAAGTACTTGGCCGGGGCTCTGTTTATTTTCGCTTGAATCCTCCTTCTGATTTTCTTGAGGAAAAATTACCCCCTGTGCGAACGTTTTTCCACCGTTTCCGTCCTGCGCCCGACGTTCTTATTTTTTTACACGTTTTTCCCGGTTTTCCGAAATGCGTGCAATTCACGCGACAAGTGCGTGCATTTGACGTCTGAAATGCACGTGTCTGACGTCTGAAATGCACGTGTTTCAGACGTCAAATGCACGCATTTCGGAAAAGCCCTTCCCATGCGGGTTTGGAGAGGGGCGAAATCCCGACCGGTTCCGAAACCGACCTCGCCGAAAG
>JBHAEN010000199.1:0-6555 GCA_041855645.1 Bacteroides sp.
AGCGAGGTCTGTCCGGCTTCGATGGGGATGTCGTTCAGCAACACTTCCTTTCGTGTGGCCGGACGCCCCGTGTTGTTGTGGGCGTAGTAGACCGGAATCTGTCCCGCCGTCTTCGGGAAGGTGACGGGTGTCTTTCCGCCGGGCACGGCCTTGCCCCACAGCAGATCGGCCAATGCCGGTCCGCCCATCGTTCCCGGATGGAACGAATAGAGCACCGCGGCCGAAAGCTCCGCTTCTTTCTCCATGGTCAGCGGACGGCCTGCCATGACTATGCTGACCACCGGTTTGCCCGTTTTGGCGAGGGCGGCTATGAGTTCGCTTTGCGCTCCTTGCAGATTCAGGTCGGCCAGGCAGTGGGCCTCTCCCGATAGGATGGACTCTTCGCCGATGAAGGCAAGAATCACGTCGGCGCGTGCGGCGGCCGCGGCGGCTTTGGCCACACCGGCCATGTTCTTGTCGCGGCTGTAAGTCAATCCGGGTTCGTAGATCACCTGCACCTTGTCGCCGACCAATTCCTTGATGGCCTTCAGCGGTGTCACCGTTCGTGTCTTTTCGCCGTCGAAGACCCATGTGCCCAGTTGTTCGTAAGGCGCATCGGCCATGGGGCCGACCACGGCCACCGTCTTCACCGATGCCCGGAGGGGCAGCACTTCCTTGTCGTTCTTCAACAGGATGGCCGACTCCGCGGCCGCCCGCTTGGCGGCTTCCAGATGGGCCGGAGCATACATCACTTCCATCCGCTTTTCGTCGACATAAGGATTGTCGAACAGTCCCAACCGGAACTTGACGCGCAGAATGTTGCGCACGGCATCGTCCACCACCGATTCCTTCACCTTCCCGTCCCTGATCAGTGCGGGCAGTTCCTTGAAGAAGGTGTAGCTCACCATCTCCATGTCCACTCCGGCGTTCACCGCTTTCATGGCCGCTTCCCGGGTGTCGGCGGCAAAGCCGTGAGCCATCATCTCGGCGGCCGAAGACCAATCGGAAACAACCAGCCCGTCAAATCTCCATTCGCCGCGAAGCACGTCTTTCAGGATAAAGGAGTTGCCGGTGGAAGGAACTCCGTCGTTGTCGTTGAACGAAGTCATGAACGTAGCCGCACCGGCTTTGGCGGCTGCCTCGAACGGAGGAAGATAGACATTGCGCAGACGACGTTCGGGAATGAAGGTGGAGTTGTAGTCGCGGCCTCCCTCCGCGGCTCCATAGCCCACGAAGTGTTTGGGACATGCGGCGATGGAGGTCGGATTATTCAGCGAGTCTCCCTGAAAGCCTCTCACCATGGCTGCGCCCATCACTGCGGTCAGGTAGGTATCTTCGCCACACCCCTCGGCCATGCGTCCCCAGCGCGGGTCGCGTGCCACGTCGATCATCGGGGCGAACGTCCAGCGGATGCCCGCGGCGGAAGCCTCGATGGCTGCTATCCGGGCGGCGTCTTCGGCCAGCTGCGGATTGAAAGATGCCGCCTGCCCCAAGGGGATGGGGAAGATGGTCTTGAAACCGTGAATCACGTCGCGTGCCATCAGCAAGGGGATGCCCAGCCGTGATTCTTCCACGGCCACGCGTTGCAGCGCATTGACACGCACCGGCTCTATCTCGTTCAGGATAGATCCCACTTCGCCTTTCTTGATCAATCCGCTCAAGTCTTCGATATTGCCGTACGAAGAAATCTGGTTCATCTGACCGAGTTTCTCCTCCAAAGTCATTCGGGATAAAAGCGCTTCTATTTTTTGTTCGATGACCGCATCGCTTTTCTTACCGCCCCCTTGTGAACATGAGGCGAAAGAAAGCAGCAGGCCGACAGAAAAGGAAACCAATGTTCTCATGTCTTTTTTTTCTTTTTTTGCGTATAAAATCAAAATGTATGCCCAGGCTTTTGTTCGTTGGAAACGAGATTTCACTCTTTTTTCCGGAAGACGCGGACATAGTCCACCTCCATGGTCGCGGGAAGGGCCGATTCGTCCACGCCGTTCATTCCGCCCCACATTCCGCCCCAGGCCAGATTGAGGATGGGATAGAAAGCATAGTGGAAAGGCCACTGATTGTGTCCGGAACCAAGCTGCTCTTTGGTGACGGCCAACTGTACCCGGCCGTCGACGTAGGTGGTGATGGAGTCTTCCGTCCATTCCAGCGCATAGATGTGGAATTCGCCTTCGGCATTGTCTATGGTCATGGCGTGCGTCTTTTGCGTGCCTTTCGTGTGATTGTAGTCTTGCGTATGGATGGACGAAGACACTTCGTTGGGCACGGCGCCCACTTCCTCCATGATGTCGATTTCGCCACACATGGGCCACGGGTTGCCGACCGGGTCGGGGTTTACCGGCATCATCCAGAAGGCCGGCCACGTGCCCTTGCCTTTGGGCAACAGGATGCGGGCTTCGAAATAGCCGTACTTCCAGCCCGTATCCACTTTGGCGTACACGCGGGCGGAGTAGATCTTGCCGTCGCTGCCCTTGAAGCAGTTGATCCGCAATTTGCCGTCGGTCAGTTCCGTCACCCGCTTGCCGTTCGCCGAACCGTTTACGTAGGTCTGAAGCTCATTGTTCACCCAACCGGCCGGTTTCACTTCGTGCGTCCAGTCGGCGCTTAGCGTTGAACCTTCGTTGAATTCGTCGTTCCACACCAACTCGTAGCCCGGCAGCGGACAGGAGATGACGCCGGGATTCGAGGCGTTCTCATTGCCGGCTTGGGTCACGGTTATGGTTGCGCGGCCTGTTCCCGACATAATCGTAACGACGCCTTTGCGCTCCTCGAAACTCTCGTTGCTCTGCACGCTGACGGTCAGTGTCATGCTGCGGCTGGTCGAATATCGGGGATTCACGCTGATCCACTTCTCGCCCGTGTTGGCCGCCCATTCGTGTTCGGTCGTGATGGAAACGGTTTGAGACTCTGCCTCGCGGGTAAAGTTCAGGGAAGAGGCGCTGAGCGTAATGACTTGTGTGTCGTTTTCTTCCGGGTTGCCCCCTCCGCATGCCGCGGATAACCAAACGGGCAACAAATAATAAAGCAATGATGACATTCTTTTTAGCATAAGGATTATCTGTGAAAGCGGGTGTCCGCGGTGATGCGGACATCCGCTTTGAATTATTGTGACGGGGAAATCAGTTTTCTTTCATAAAGATTATATCGTGAATCTTTATCTTGGTTCCTGCCGGAGCGCCTCCGAAATCGAAGAACAAAGACAAGCCTGAAGAGTCGCCTATGGGCAGCCTTGCGCCCGAAACTTTGTAGACAAACGCTTTGTCGGCGGTGACGTCATGCCGATCGGTGAAGAAGAAGTTGTTGCTGTTGGCCGTGTCGGTCAGTTTAATCGTCACTCCGGCAATGTCGTTGTCTGCCTCCAAGGTGCAGGAGAATCGGTAGCTTCCGGTCATAGCGGCTGTCAGCGTGGTTCCGATGGGGAATTGGGCCTGCCATTGCTGAGTGCCTGTTCCCTCGGGTATCGTCAGTTCCCAGACGTTGCCCGCATGTGTCCATTGAGGGTTGCCGATTTGCGTCCAGTCGTTGTTGGCGAACCAAGGCGTGATGCCTGCGAAAGCGCTTCCTTCATCGACCGCTTTCCAGAGATTGTTTGCGTCATCGTACGAAACGGCTTCTTCCATATAAATCTTGCTTATCTTCACTCGAGTTCCCGCAGGAGTTCCGCCAAAGTCGAAGAACAAGGTCAGTGCGGCGGCATCGGCCACAGGCAGCTTTACGTCTTCGGCCTTGAAAATGTAGGGCTTGTCGGCAACCACATCGTGTCTGTTGGCGAAGAAGAAGTTGTCATTGTTCGACGCATCCGTCAGTTTGACGGTTATGCCCGAGGCGTCATTGTCGGCTTCGATCACGCAATACACATTGTACTTTTTGGCCATGCTCGCTCCCAAAGTGGTTCTGATGGGGAACTGTCCCTGCCACTGCTGAGAGCCTGTGCCTTCGGGTATCACCAGATTCCAGGTGTCGCCCGTGTGCGCCCATTCGGGATTGGCAATTTGCGTCCAGTCATTGTTGGCGAACCAAGGTGTGATGCCTGCGAAGGTGCTTCCCTCATCGACGGGCTTCCAAAGGTTGCTTGCCGCGTCATAGTCCCAGTCCATGGTCGCTTCATTGCCGTTGTCGTCGGGCAAACCGGTGTCTTCGCGGCTGGTGAACACCAGACGCCATGCGATGCTCCCATTGTCGCATACCAGCGTCAAGCGGGTGTTTGTCAAGGCCTCGATGCGGAAGTACGGGTTATTGTAAGAGTCGTCATAAGGAATATAGGGCAGCAGGGTTTGCGGCGCAAACCGGATGTAAAGACATTCTTCGCCCTTATACGTGCCGGGAACGAGCGTGAAGGTGGAACTTTGTGCCGCCACCGCCACCATGACGTCTTCAGACGACGCGCCCGGAGTCTGTCCCAAGACGGAACAGCCTTTGTTCACATAGACCGTGCCGCCTTCGCCCGGATCGTAAGAATAGGTTCCTCCGGCCACGCCGTCGGATGCCGAGTGGGCAAAAGAGAGCCGGTCGTCGTAAACGCCCCATTCCGCTTTTTCATTCACTGCGGCCGACCACCATCCGGAGCCGTCGGAACCGGGTTCTCCGCATCCCATATGTCCCGCTTCCGCGTAGTCCATTCGCCAGCTTTTGTTGCATAGACGGGTGAAATAGGGGGTATAATCCACCTTGGTCTCGTTGAAGGTAAACGTTTCGCTGAGGGCGGCTTGCGACTGTCCGTTACGGTTCATGATTCGCAGCTCCAGCGTGTGAGTGCCTTGTTCCATGCTGTGATAGCCGGCTGTGGAAAGGAAAGAGTAGGGCACGCCGTCCAGATACCACACGGGATAGCAACCCTTGAAGTCGCCACTGACGGTAAACACGGCCGTATTTGTTTCTTGGTCGGTAGTCACGGTCAGTTGTCTGCCTTCTACCGTGGGAAGCCCGTTCGGGTCGGCACCTTCGAACGTTTCGGGCGTGCAAGCCGCGAAGGCCAGTCCTGAAATCAGTGCGCAACCGATATATTTAAATAGCTTGTTCATAATGGGAATCTCTTAAAAGATGGATTAATAACTGTTTTGCTTCAATGTCGGGTCGGCATCCAGTTCCGCCTGAGACAACGGGATGTACTTCTTGTTCGGTGTCCATGAGTTGGTACGATAGCCGTAAGTGTCCGGCACGAGCACCGTGGCGGCATAGCCCGTGCGCACAAGGTCGAAGTAACGCTTGCCCTCGCCGCAGAACTCCAGTCGGCGTTCGTTCAGGATGTTGTCGATGTTGCATACCTCATAGCCGGCCAGTCCGGCCCGTGTGCGCACCTGATTCAGGTAGTTCAACGCTTCGGATGCGCTTCCGTTGGTCAAGAGCAAGAGTTCGGCCGCGTTCAGCAGCGTTTCCGCATAGCGGTATATGCGTTTATTGTTGTTGTAGTTCAGATTTTTGGAAGTGGGGCAGTCCTTGTTGTTCTTGGACATGGGACGGTATTTTTTCAGCCAGAGGTGCGTGTCTTGATAACGTTCGGTGTAGGTAATGCCGGTCACATCCCAAACCGTGGCGTCGCGACGTACGTCGCCGTCGGGGAACATGTCGCGGGTTTCCGTGCGAAGCGGAAGGAATCCCCAGCCGTCCTGCCCGGCTTCCCAGTCGGCACTGCCCGGCCAACCGTTGGGAGAAATCAAGGTGGGCAATACGCTTCCTCCGGCGTTCTTGGCCGCTTCGCCCCAGTCGCGTTGGGCGTTGTTATCGTCATAGTTGATTTCAAAAATGGATTCCGCACACCACTCGCCGCTTTCTTCCCACAGGTTGGCATAGTCGGGATTCAGCGAATAGTCGGAAGAGGCGATAAGCTCTTTCATGTAGGCGAGGGCGGCAGGATAGCGTTGCGTATCGTTCTGATACATCACCATTTCCGCGTACAGCATATAAGCCATGGCTTGCGACACGCGGCCGGACTCGGAGCTTACCCACCTCAGCGGCAATGCCTTGGAATTGATGACAGCTTCCAATTCCGGCAGCAGGCGGTCATAGATTTCGTCGGCCGTCAGCTGCGGAGCCGTGTAAGGCAGCGAAAGGTTTTCCAAGTAGAAAGGTACGTTGCCGTAATAGTGCCACAGGATGTTGTAATAGTAGACGCGAAGCAATCGGGCCTGTTGCTCATATAGCGTGCGGTTGGCTTCCGTCCCTCCGCCCCATGAGCAGTATTTGATCACGTCGTTGCAACGTTTGATGCCCGAATAGAAGTCTGTCCACAGGGTAGCCAGGGTGTTGTTGCCGTCGGCTTCGAAGTTGAAGAGCTTGTGCCAGTGCTGATTGTCCGTTATGCCGCTTCCGCCCACCCAGAAGTCGTCGCCCAGAATTTCGGCGTCCACCGTGAGGTCGTTGTAGGCCGTGCCGTCCCAGTCCGGCCAGTGCAGTGGGGCGTAGGCTGAGGTCAGTGCTTCGTTCAACTTGTCGTCATTCACATAATACTCTTCCAGGGGTTCACCCGTCGGGTTGGTAACTTCCAAGAAAGCGTCGCTGCAAGCGCACAGCGTGAGCGCGACGGAAAAGAGTCCGGTTATGATTGATTTATTGTTGTTCATAATGAATGTGCTTTAT
>JBHAEN010000200.1:0-7921 GCA_041855645.1 Bacteroides sp.
AAGGCAATAACCGGGTCATCCTTTGCACCGACGGCGATTTCAATGTGGGTGTATCGTCCGCCGAGGGATTGGAGGCTCTGATTCAGGAAGAGCGCGAAAAATCGGGTGTATTCCTCACCGTGCTCGGTTACGGAATGGGCAACTACAAGGATAAGAAGATGCAGATACTGGCCGAAAAAGGAAACGGAAACCACGCCTATATAGATAATGCGCAGGAGGCCAACCGCGTGTTGGTGAACGAATTTGGAGCGACGATGTACACCGTGGCGAAGGATGTGAAGTTGCAGATCGAATTCAATCCGGCTCAAGTGGCTTTTTACCGGCTCATCGGTTATGAAAGTCGCCTGCTTGAGGACAAGGATTTCAACGACGATAAAAAAGATGCGGGCGAATTGGGGGCGGGCCATACCGTTACGGCTTTTTACGAAGTGGTTCCCGTCGGTGCGCCGACAGACTTTATGAAAGAAGTGGACGAATTGAAGTATCAGAAGAAACCGAAGGCCGATCCCGCCACTTTTACCCCTTCGCCCGAACTGCTCACCGTGAAATTGCGCTACAAACAGCCCGAAGGCGGCAAGAGTAAAAAGATGGAGCTTCCGGTCGTTGATCCGAAGAATGACCGTGTCTCATCCGACTTCCGTTTTGCGGCCGCCGTGGCCATGTTCGGACAACTGTTGCACGATTCGGCATGGAAAGGAACGGCCACCTACGACGGAGTGATTGCCTTGGCCAAAGAAGGATTAGGTAATGACGAACGAGGCTATCGGCGGGAGTTTGTCCGACTGGTCGAAGCGGCAAAAGCCATCGAAGAATGATGAGGTGATTCCCGGAAATAACGTGTGAAGCGGCCCGTGTCAACGCCCGAACATCGAAGAGTTCGGCCGTTGATGCGGGCGCTCTGTTTAATCGGCTTTGGGAACAGCTTCCCGCGTTACGGGTCATTCTCCCGCTTCAATCTTGAAAATAAACCCGCTTCACCCGTGTCGATATGCCTGTCAGCACTTCGTAGGGGATTGTTTGCAGCGCGTCGGAAAGTACCGTGATGGGCAAGTCGTCACCGAAGATGATGGCGGAATCGCCCTCGCGGCAGTCGATGTCCGTCACGTCGATGAGGCAGACGTCCATGCAGATGTTGCCCACATAGGGTGCCTGCTTCCCATTGACCAGACAGTAGCCTTTGCCACATCCCAAATGACGATTGAGTCCGTCGGCATAGCCGATGGGGAGGGCGGCGATGCGCGAAGGACGAGTGAGGTGTCCCATGCGGCTGTAGCCCACCGTGTCTTCTTCGGATACGTTGCGTATTTGCAGGATGGTCGTTTTCAGCGTGCTCACGTTGTTTATGATTGTATTGTCGATGGAATTGACGCCATACAGCCCTATGCCGAGTCTTACCATGTCGAAGTGAGCTTCCGGAAAGCGTTCGATGCCCGCCGTGTTGCAGATGTGGCGCAGTATCTTGTGCGGGAAAGCCGTTTGCAACTGCTGCGCTCCCTGCTCGAAAAGTCCGATCTGTTTCCGGCTGAAAGCGTCGAGCCGGGCGTCGTCGCTTCCTGCGAGGTGCGAGAACACGGAACGGGGAATGAGGGCGTGTTGACTTTTCAGGCGATGGATGAGCGCCGGTATTTCGTCGACCGAGAAGCCGAGCCGGTTCATTCCCGTATCCAGCTTGATGTGTACGGGGAAGTGGGTGATGCCTTCTTTCTCGGCTGCTTTCACCAATGCGTCGAGCAGATGGAAATTGTAGACTTCGGGTTCCAGCGAATAGTCGAACATGGTCTTAAAGGCCGTCAGTTCGGGATTCATGATGATGATTGACGCCGTGATGCCGGCTTTGCGAAGCTCCGACCCTTCGTCGGCCACGGCCACGGCCAGATAGTCGACGCGATGTTCTTGCAGCGTTTTGGCGATTTCGTACGATCCGGCTCCGTAGGCCGAAGCCTTCACCATGCAGACGATTTTCGTATCGGGTTTCAACATCGAGCGATAGCGATTCAGATTGGCCACCATGGCACCGAGATTCACTTCGAGTATGGTTTCGTGCACTTTCAGCTCCAACTCCTCGGACAGCAGGTCGAAGTGAAACATGCGCGAACCCTTGATGAGTATGGCTTCATCGTGCAATGTCTTGAACGTGTCAGACATGAGCAACATTTCGGTGTTGGGGAAAAAATGACGCTCGGCCACCTCCTCGAAGCGGGCCGCACACGATGAAATCTCGCTCCCGACGCCGATCAGCTTGTCGATGTTGCGGCTTTGGATCAGTTGCGCCACACGCCGGTACAGGGTTCCCGTGCTTTGGCCGGTCTCCAGTATGTCGGAAAGAATCAGCGTCCGTTTCAGTCCTTTTTTCTCCGACCGGCGCACGAGGAAGTCGAGAGCAATGTCGAGCGAAGCCAGATCGGAGTTGTAGCTGTCGTTGATCAGCAGGCAACCGCGTTTGCCCTCTTTCACTTCGAGGCGCATGGCCACGGGTTCGAGTCGGGCCATTCGTTCGGTGATTTGTTCGGCCGTCATCATCAGGTATAGGCAGGCGGCGAGGCAATTCAGGGCGTTTTCGATGGAAGCGTCGTCGATGAAGGGGATGCGGAACGCGTTGCTCATGCTCAGATAGCGATATTCGATCAGGGTATGGTCTTCATGCTTTTCCACGCGGCTGATGTAGAGCGGGCGGTCTATGTCGACACGACTCCATGCGATTTCGCGGGCGGTGTGTATCGACTTCGCGACGCAGCTGCTGATGAGTTCGTTGTCGCCGTCGTAGATCACGACGTCGCAGTCTTTGAACAGGCTGAGTTTCTCCATACATTTCTCCTGAATGGAGAAAAAGTTTTCCTGATGCGCCCCGCCGATGCTTGTCAGGATGCCTATGGTGGGTTGGATCATTCGTTTCAACGCTTCCATTTCTCCCATTTCGGAAATGCCCGCTTCGAAGATGCCGAGCCGGGCCGATTCATTCAACTGCCACACGGAGAGCGGGACGCCGATTTGCGAGTTGTAGCTGCGGGGCGACCGTATGACATAGCGATCGGGGCTGAGCAGTTGGTGCAACCATTCTTTGACGATGGTCTTCCCGTTGCTCCCCGTGATGCCGATGACGGGAAGGCTGAATTCCCGGCGATGAAGCTCGGCCAACTTCTGCAAAGCCTTCAAGGGATTGGGCACGACAAGGAAGCAGGCATCGCTCCACGTCTCCGGACGGAGTTCTTGAATGTCTTTTTCGGATACGACGAAATGGCGCAGCCCTCGTTCATAAAGTTCGGGAATGTAGCGTGCGCCGTTGTTGCGGCGTGTGGTCAGCGCAAAGAACAGCGTGGCCTCGGGGAAACTGAGGGAGCGGCTGTCCGTCAACAGCCAGTCGACCATCGCTTCGCTGTGTCCGATGCTCCGGGCATTGATGTGGCGGGCTATGGTATCAATCGAGTACGACATAGAGCGGTTTCTTTTTGAAAGTCTAAGTTCGGGTATTTCCCGTTAAGTCGTTCTATCTTTAACATTATTTGTCGTAAAAAGCGTTGGTAGGCCTCGGATTCGGGACGGACGGGGCGGTGAGCCAGCCCCTGCACGATTTCATCGACCGCAGCCGTTATTTTCAGGGTTTCGGGTGTGAAAAACGTACGTGAAAAGCATTCCCAGACGTATTGCACGGCCATGGGGGAGGGGTGTGTCATATCGTCCGCATAGAAACGGTAGTCGCGCAGCTCGTCGATTACGATTTCGTAAGCGGGAAAGTAGTCCACACGGTCGGGAAAGAGGTTTTGCAGACGGTCGACGGCCAGCAGCAAGGTCGATTTACTGAGCTGATTGGCATGCAAACCGTCGCGCAGATGCCGGACGGGGCTTACGGTAAACAGCAGCTTGACGCCCGGATTGCGCTCCCACAGCTCTTTCAGCAGAGGAAGATAAGTCTGCACGATTTCTTCCACCGCAATAAGGCGACGGTCGAACCGGTTTTCGGGCAGTTTGTGGCAGTTGGAAACAACTTCCCCGTTCCTCTTGTCGGTATAAACACAGGCCGTTCCGAACGTCAGCATCACCCGCTTGTATGCGGAAATCCGCTCGTGTGCCTCTTTCAGGCGCTGATTCATTCGGGTTAGGGCGATTTCGATTTCGGGCGAGGAGAACGAGCCGTGGTGCATGGGACTGTGCCATTGTTCCTGATGGAAGTACAGTTCGTTCGGCCCATAAGGTTTGCCGTTGAGAATCCGCGACAAGGCCGCGGCGGCCGAAAGCGGATTGTAGAGGATGCCGAAGGGGTTCGTGTCGACCGGAAACTTATAATCGGCCAGCCTGTGCCCCATGTGTTCCGCAAAACAGGAACCCATCAGAAGAATCCGCCCATCGTGCTCGATGGGCGACAAATCGGCGGGAAGAGTGACTCGGGTATGAAATTCCATGACAGGAGCGTTGGTTTCCTCCGGCAAAAATACAATAAAAAAACAGGAGTTCGAGGGCTGTTTCCGGATATAGTTTCAAGTTTCGGGAGATAAAGACGCCGACTGTGCATACATTACCCGGCATCTCTTCACCGTTTACTTCCTTTCGTTGCATGAAATCGATCGTTTGCCTGCACCTTCTTTTTCGTTTGTCTGCACCCAAACGAAAAAGCGGGTGCAGATTCCTTTTCGTTTGGGTGCAGGCAAACGAATAATTTCGTGCATGCGGAGGCCTTATTTCGTTCGGCGGAAAAGGGCGACGGGTGTGCTGATGGCGGTTGACGCCTGTGACAGAATCGCCCGAAAAGGTTCGGGAGGGGGGTGAGGGTGGATGAAGAAAGTGTCGAAGAAAAAGTGAAATACCCGCAAAATATACTCAAAAAGTTTCTTCGACTTCCGATTCGTTGTATATTTGTGAATCAGAACACAACGATTACCCCAATGAATGCGAACAAATTATTCTTTTCTTGCTTTCTGCTTATCGGTTTGACAGCCTGCGGACGCTCCTATCACATTGAGGGAGTGACGACAATGAGCCGTTTGGACGGAAAGCTGATGTACCTGAAAAGCCTTAACGAAGGTATATGGACGAATCTCGATTCGGCCGAAGTGGTGCACGGACAATTCTCGATGAAAGGAAAAGCCGATTCCGCCCAAATGGTTTCTCTTTACATGGACGATCAGAATCTGATGCCCGTAATCTTGGAAAACGGTACGATCAGAATCACCATCAGCGACACCCTGCTGGCGGCTGCGGGAACCAAACTCAACGAATCGCTCTATGGCTTCATTCGTCAGCGCAATCACTTGGAGCAGAGGCTTGCCGAGTTGAGCGATAAGGAAACGCGCATGGTCATCGAAGGAGGAAACATCATGGATATTCAGCGCAGGCTGGCTGCGGAGGGCGACTCGCTCGTCAAAGCCCTGCACGCCCATGCCAAGCAGTTCATCGCCTCCAATTACGAGAACGTGTTGGGCCCCGGCGTATTCATCATGTTGTGCAATTCATTGCCCTATCCCGTGATTACGCCTCAGATAGACGACATTCTGCGAGATGCCCCCTATTCGTTCAAGGATCATAAAATGGTGAAAGAGTTTCTTTCGGTGGCCCGTGAAAACATGCAGCTCATCGAAGAGCGCCGCCGGATGGAGCATTTGGTTCCTCCTCCGCCGAAACCCTGATGCCCGGGTTGGGATTGGCCTTTCAGTCCTGATCTTCGTTGCGCACCGTGCCTTTAAAGGATTCGGGCAATGCGCTTTGCACGGCTGCGTACGCTTCTTCCATCGTTTGTCTGATGTTCTCGACTCCTTGCCCTTTGGGCGGTATGGGGTCGTGAATGGTAAGAATCATCCGGTGTCGGCTTATCAGCTTCGATGTTCGGGGCAATACCTGAAAAGAACCGTCGATGGTGACCGGGACGACGGGCAGCTGCAAGTCGTCCGCCAGTTGGAACGCGCCTTTCTTGAACGAGGCCATTTTCCCGGTGAACGTGCGTGCTCCTTCGGGAAACACGACCAGCGAAACGCCGTCTTTCAGCGAAGCCTCGGCCTGACGGATGGTGTCGAGCATTTTCTTCGGTCCGGAGCGGTCGACAAAGATATGGCCGGCACTCTCACAGGCTTTTCCCACGAATGGAATTTTCCGCAGGCTTTTCTTCATCATCCATTTGAAGTTTCTTCCCAAAAATCCGTAAACGAGAAAGATGTCGAATGCCCCTTGATGGTTGGGCACAAAAATGTAAGAAGTGCGTTTATGCAATTTTTCGCGCCCGTGCACTTCGACGGGAATGAGCAAAAGCAGACAAACCAGTTGCGACCATATCTTTCCGGGATAATAGCCCCAGAAGTGAGCACCTCCGAGCAATGAACCCGCGATGGTGATCAATGCGGTCAGTATGGTGAGTATCACCAACAAGGGAAGGGCAAAACAAAACTGATAGACAAGATAAACGTACTTCATGCGGCGGTATTGCTTTTGTGATGGGCAAATGTATAAAAAAAACAATTCGCCCGTTTTTCCGTTTACTTCTTTTTTCGCAGGGTGATCACCGTAATCTCCGGCCATGCGCCGAAACGGAAAGGAAGTCCCACGTAACCCACTCCCACATTGACGTACAGGCCCCGTTCGCCCTCGCCGTACATGCCTCCCCACTCGGGATAGATGTGCGAAGAGGGAGAGTAGCGACCTATGCGCAACTGCATGCCGTGGGTGTGTCCGGCCAGCATCAGGTCGATGTCTGTTTCCGGGAGCACTTCGCGTCGCCAGTGTGTGGGGTTGTGACTGAGCAACACTTTGAACAGGCTTTCGGTTCCTCTTATCGCCTCCTGAAGCCGGGCGTATTGCGAGAAAGGCGGTTCGCCGTCGTTCTCAACGCCGATGAGGGCAAGACTGTCCGTCCCTTGGCGAAGTATGGCGTGCGAGTTGTTGAGCATGATCCATCCCATGGCCTTCTGTCGTTGCAGCAGATCTTCCAGATTCTTCTGCTGGGCTTCGGGGCTTTTCCAGTGCAGGTAAGGAGCATAATCGTGATTGCCGAGGATGGAGAAAACGCCGTCTTTGGCTTTCAGTCGGGAAAGAATGGATTCAAAGCCGTCCAACTCTGTGGCGCGATGATTCACCAGATCGCCTGTGAAAACAATCAGATCGGCGTGCTGCGCGTTGATTCGTTCGACCAGCCGTTCGACGACTTCTTTGTTGCCTTGCCAGCTCCCGATGTGGAGGTCGGAAAATTGCAGGATGCGATACCCGTCGAATGAGGCAGGCAGACGCGTCGATGCAAAGCTGACTTCTTTCACCTCGAAGCGGCTTCGTCCCACAAATGCACCGTAGAGTATCACTCCGGCACAAACTATGCCCGCAAGCATTCCGGCAATGACAAAGGCCTTGCGCAAATGGTGTGTCCAACGTCCGAACAGGCTTCCTGTCAGGGTGAAAAGAGCCAGCACCAACTTGGGCGCGGCAATCAGGAAAAACAGAATGGAGAACCATCCGATCACTTGAGGAGGAATGTCGGCCGCATGGCTTCCCGCGAAGAACACAAGAAAGAGCATTCCCCCGATCAGCACGGCGGAAGGCAGCCAGTAAAGTGCGCGCAAAATCAGGCTCTTCAGGCGATGGACACGAAAACGGAAATAGAGATAAAAGTCCGGTAGCAAGAGCAGGACGATGAGTAATACGGAAACGCGTTGTAGCATATAGTAAGCTGAAAATAGCCGGCAAAAGAGAAGCCGGGATTGATTATTGAAGATTGGCCGCCAGAAACTTGCGTACCTCGTTCGGATCCATTCCCCGCCGGCGGGCATAGTCTTCCAATTGATCTTCGCCGATTTTGCCGATGGTGAAATATTCCGCCGAAGGATGGGCGAACATCAGTCCGCTGACGGAAGCATGGGGAATCATCATCCCGTTTTCGGTGAGGCTGATGCCGATCTGTTTCATGTCAAGCAATTCGTCGAGCAGGAAATTGACCGATTGGTCGGGCATG
>JBHAEN010000201.1:0-5733 GCA_041855645.1 Bacteroides sp.
AACATGATTGAGTTCGTTTAATCTTGTATTATAAAAATGAAATGACGGAAAACTCCGCTTGTTACATACCGTGTAACAAGTAGTGTGCCAAAGATGAAAATCAAGAGTGGTTTTCTGTGTTTTTTCGGGTGATGAGCGACAACATCACATACCAGACAATGACTGCGGCAAATCCGCTGATCCCGAGGAATGCCAATAAAGGCAGACAACCCAGCAGGAAAATGCCGCTTACTTTATTCTTCCGCCACGAAATGCTTTTGAATTTGAGTGAGAACATCGGAATTTCCGAAACGAGTATCCATGCGGACAGACCGATGAGAATCAACATGCAGCAAGGATGGAAGTAAGAAGCGTGCAGACAGTCTTGCATACCGACGACAAAAGCGGCCCAGAACAAGGCGTTGGCCGGCGTGGGGAGTCCTATAAAAGAAGTGGTCTGTCTGGTGTCATTATTGAATTTGGCCAAGCGCAATGCCGAAAATATGGAGATGAGAAAAGCGGCGTAAGGGAAATAGGGCTCGGCAAAAGAAAGGTGGCTCGGGTAGTTCATCTCGTCCAATGCGGAAAAAACAATCAGCGAGGGGGCCACCCCGAAACTGACGGTATCGGCCAATGAATCCAAATCCTTGCCCAAAGGGGAGTAGGCTTGGAGCACACGAGCCGCCAGCCCGTCGAAGAAGTCGAACACGGCACTCAAAAAGATAAAGAGCAATGCCGACTCGTATCGTGCTTCGAAAGCCATTACACAAGCGATACACCCCGAAAAGAGATTCAGGCAGGTGATTGTGTTGGGTATGGCGTTCTTGATTTTTTTCATTCTGACGTAAAATAGATAATCGTTTTGTCCCTGTGTGACGGTCACGCTTTTTTATCGGAGCTTGGCGATTACTGTCTGGTTGCCTGTGGTTAATTGTCCCATGCTTACGCATATTTCTGTCCCCAAGGGTAAGTAAACATCCACGCGCGAACCGAATTTGATGAAGCCCATGTGCTCGTCAATGTAACATTCTTCTCCCACTTCCGCGTAAGTGACGATGCGCCGTGCCACGGCTCCGGCAATCTGTCGGGTAAGTATTTCCGTTCCTTCCGGAGTCTCTATGACGATGGTTGACCGCTCATTCTCCGTACTTGCCTTGGGGAGCCATGCTTTCATAAAATTGCCTTTGTGGTGGACCACTTTCTTGACTGTGCCGTCCACCGGATACCAATTGGCATGTACGTTGACCACACTCATGAAGATGGAAACCATGAGCCGACGATCGTGGAAGTATTCGTGTTCGTCGACCTCTTCAATGACGACTATCTTTCCGTCGGCGGGGGCAACCACAATTTTTTCGGTATCTTTTCCAAATAAACGGATGGGGCAGCGGAAGAAATTTACCATGAGCAGATAAAGTACCACGCTGATCGTTGCGAAAACGTAAAATGGAAGTTTACAATCAATTCCCCAATATAGGGCTGCATTTAGAAAAAGTAACAGCAGAAAGCTGACGATTAGTATATTGGTCCCCTCCCTGTGAAGACGTATCTTTTTCAGTTTTTTAATTCTACTCATGGTCGTGTATTAGCTTATGGTTTGCAAAAATAGAATTTAAATAAACAAACCGCAAGAATTTACATGCAGAAATGCAAATGTCGCGTAAGTTGGGGATAAATTCGATTTGCAATTTCGCGTTTGCCGCAGAAGAAAGGGAAGGGCTCAAGAGTGGATTGAGAGCGTCGTATTACCCATTCGGACAGTATCTATTCCCAGGCTGCAACGACTATTTCCCGTACCTTCGTATTCTATCTCTTGCGGTCGCATAAAGTTAATCGTCCGTCTGCACGCGCTCTTTCGTTGGTCTGCACCCGTTTTTTCGTCGGAGTGCACGCTCTTTTTCGTTTGGGTGCAGGCAAACGAATAAATTTGTGCGAATGAGCGGCTTCTCCGCTTCGAAGAAAAGGTGTGTGAAATGCGGCAAGGAGCGAACAAACGGATAAAGTCTGTAATTATTTCATGTGGATTATCTTTACACCTCTTTGTGAAATGTTTATTTTTGTCCTGTAAATCCGCAACGTTTATTTAATCGACATGTTAAACCTGCCTCCATTGCGAATGATCATTTTCTTTCTGTTCTGCTGCATGCCGTTCGGGGCACGGGCAGGAGAAACGGATGTTATAGACTTTCGACGTCCTCCGGCATTGGCTTCGCTTCCGGTGAACGAAGTGCAGAAAGTCTATCAGGACAGGGAAGGCTTCATGTGGCTGGCCACGCGCAACGGACTTTTTCAGTACGATGGTTATCAGGCCATACCTTATAAATCGAACCTGTACACGCCGGAGTTGCTGACCAATAACAATGTTCTTTCTCTGACCGATGACGGGGATTATAATCTTTGGATAGGTACGCAAGACGGACTGAACCGCCTTAACAAAAGAACGGGAGAGATACGGAAATATCGCATACCGGAGTTGCCCAACGCCAACGTGTCGGCTTTATTGACCACGCGCCGTAACGAAGTGTGGGTGGGAACCGATGCCGGACTTTGCCGATATATTGTGCGTGAAGACAAGTTCATGATATTCGATGGCGCGAATACAAACGGCACAATCGATCGAATGGCGATAAAAAGCCTTTATGAAGACTCGCAGGGGGATGTATGGATAGGCACATGGGATTCAGGCTTGTTTCGTTATTCGCTGAAATCGGGAAGGTTTACGGCTTATCCACGCATCAATCCGCGCAATTCGGCACACGTCATCTACGAAGACAGTCGGCATAACGTATGGGTAGGCAGTTGGGGGTACGGACTTTTCAAGCTTGAGCATCCGCGCGATGTGCGACGGACAACTTATGTGAACTACGTTCATCGGCCGGGCGATGACGCTGCATTGTCCGATAACATCGTTTACGATATTGGTGAAGACATCCACACGAACCGTCTGTGGATAGGAACCCGAAGCGGCCTTTCGACAATGCCCGTCGATAGGTGGGGGAGCTTCACGAACTACAAATCGCACGGATCGTCGCGCCATATCCCTTGCGACGAGATTAACACTTTGTTGCGCGACCGCAACGGAATGATGTGGCTCGGCTCCATCGGTGGAGGGGTGTTGATGGCGGATACGCATCAACCTCTGTTTCGCAGTTATACGGCTTCGTTCGAGCGCGAGGGAATTCCGCAGACGTCCGTACGCGCCTTGTTTGACGATGCGGAGGGTAACATCTGGATGGGTATAGGAACCTATGGTTTAGCCTGCCGGGAGAAGTCGGCTGAACGCTTGGTGTTGCATGCTCAGATGCCTGAATTTGCGGGGCATTCCATTCCCACGGTTTACGCCATCATGCAGCGACGAAAAAGCGGCGAACTCTGGTTCGGCACTTACGACGGAGGCATTTTCGTCTACGAAAAAGGCAAGGCCGTTCGTCGCCTCGATCCGGAAAACTCCGCTTTTATGGATAATTGGTGTGTCTCGTCGCTCTATGAAGATGTGCAGGGCAACTGTTGGGTGGGCATGCGCGGGAGTCTGGGTGTATTATCGGCCGAGGGGAAGGCCCATCTGTTCGATGCGATACGTCTGTCGGACGGAATTTCCGTGGAGTGGATATACGTCAGGGATATACTGCAAGACACCGACGGAACCATTTGGGTGGCTACATACAATCAGGGGGTGTTGCACATATCCGGGGAAGTCGGCCGACCGGAATCGTTCGTATTCAAAGGCTACGGGCTTTCCGACCGAAGGCTGTCGACCAATGCCGTGCATTGTCTTTTCTTAGATCGCCATCAACGTCTTTGGGCAGGAACCGAAGATGGTGGGCTCTATGCCTATTGTCGCGGGGACGATGCTTTCGTACCCGTGAATTCTTTGTATAACATACCCGGCGACATGGTGGGCAGCATTGAAGAAGATTCGGAAGGGAATCTCTGGCTGGGCACGGATGCGGGGCTTGTTCGTCTCAGTGTTCCGCTTGAGCGAACACAAGAAAGCACTCCCGCAGCCTGTGTCTATACCGCAGTCGACGGTTTGCAGGACAACTTCTTCATCCCTCATTCGTCGTGCAACAGAAAAGGAGAGCTTTTTTTCGGCGGATATAAGGGCTACAACAGCTTCATCCCCGGAAAGATGCATGCAAGAAAAGGTACAAGTCCGTTTGCCATCACGGACATCAAGATTTTCAATCGTTCTTTCCGTTCGCTTCCCCAAAAACTGAGGCAGGACATTTCTCCGGATATGCCCGAATTTGCCCGCCGCATAGAACTTCCTTACCGATACAACAACTTCAGCGTTGAGTTCGCCGCACTGACTTACAGAAATCCGGAACTGACTCGTTATGCCTATCAGTTGAAAGGCTTCGATCCCGACTGGGTGTACACTACGGCCGATCGTCGTTTCGCCTATTACAATAATCTGAAGAGCGGAACCTATACTTTTCGTCTGAAGGCCACCGACGAGTATGGTGTCTGGAATGAAGAAATAAAGGAGCTGACCGTCGTCATCCGTCCTCCGTTCTGGGCCACGTGGTGGGCATACACAATCTATGTGCTGCTGATTGCCGGAGGCGTCTTTATGGTCTACCGCGCTGCGAGAAGACGCGTGTTGCTGCGCCAGGAACTTCGGCTTCGTGAAATGGAAAAGAGCAAATCCGAAGAACTGAATCATGCGAAGCTCCAATTCTTTACGAACATCACCCACGAGTTGCTCACTCCGCTTACCATCATTTCGGCTACGGTTGACGAACTGAAACTTCGGGCTCCGCATTACACCGAACTCTATGGAGTGATGAACAGCAACATTCATCGGCTCATCCGCCTGCTGCAACAGATATTGGAGTTCCGCAAAGCCGAAACGGGAAATCTGAAACTGCGTGTGGGGCAAGCCGATGTGGCAGCTTTCGTGAAGAATGCGGCAGAAAGTTTCATGCCTCTCATCAAGAAAAGGAAGATACATTTCTCGGTACTTTGCCATCCGGATTCCATTGTCGGTTATTTCGATACGGATAAGTTGGACAAGATATTGTACAACTTGCTGTCGAACGCGGCCAAGTACAATAAAGAAGGCGGATATATCCAAGTCACGTTGAGCCATGACGAAGAGAACGGCGACTTCATCCGCCTTAGCGTAAAAGACAACGGTACGGGCATTTCAAAAGCGAAGCAGGCGATATTGTTCCGACGATTTTATGAAGGTGAATACCGTAAGTTCAATACCATTGGGACGGGAATCGGCCTGTCATTGACGAAAGATCTTGTCGACCTTCATGGCGGAACCATCGAAGTGCACAGCGAAGAGAACGAAGGTGCGGAATTTGTGGTGCGAATCCCCATCCGTCGTTCTTATTACAGCGATGAGCAAATCGATGAGACTGACGGCGCGATGCCGATATGCGATGCCGTGTCGTATGAGCCATCCTTTGTTCCGACGGAATCCCCCAAAGAGGTTGCGAACGATTTCTCTGCGACTAAGACGCATACGCTTCTCATCGTGGAAGACAATGAAGAATTGCTTCAACTCATGACAAGGCTGCTCGTTCGCGAATATAACGTACTGACGGCGGGAAACGGGAAAGAGGCCGTCGATTTGCTCGAACATGAAGATGTGGATCTCGTGGTATCTGACATTATGATGCCGGTCATGGATGGCATAGCCTTTTGCCGATTTTTGAAGGGACATCTGGAAACCAGCCATATACCGGTTATTCTTTTGACGGCGAAGAATAAAGAAGAAGATCGTGCGGAAGCCTACGAGGT
>JBHAEN010000202.1:0-9738 GCA_041855645.1 Bacteroides sp.
GCTGCCGATGCGGGAATCTTCGCATTGATTGTGCACGGGGTGCAGACGCTGCTCATCGTCCTGCTGGGCATTTACGGTTTGGCCGCCATGCAATGGGCAAAACGCGACTCATCGGTGACGGATACTCCCGCATAAACAAACGGTTCCTGTGCGGCGGCATTTAGCATGCAGAGCCCGATGTCTTTAGAGGCTACTTAATTGGCTTCTTGTAAAATCCCATCTATATAAAACGAATAGTACAGGCGAATGGCCATATCGAGCTTGTCTGTGTTGCGCCGGACGCCGATGACGGAAAATTTCCGGTTTTCTGTGCTGGCGTCGGTCACTTCTTCCGCCTGCCATCCGTCTTTTTCGCTGTAGGTAAAGGTCTGCACCAGGTCGAATTCTTCCTCGCTACTGCCTGTATGCGAACCGTCGCTGCCTGTCCGGAAGGTTTCCGACCTGATAGCTAATCGGGCAGAAAGAGTGATGGAGTGAGCATGATTAAACAAAAATTCTGAATGCCATCGGTAAACATAGGGGCAGGCTGTATGTAATAACGACCAGGGCCTGGGATGATTGGTATACAGGTATGTTCTCCGCAATGATCCGCTTTTGTATGTGTATGTCACCCACACCTCTTTTACCTTTACGTAAGCGCTGTCGGCGATGTGGTGGTTCGTGTGGGGATGGGCTTCTACTTCTATTCTTTTTGCGAATATCGCGACATTGTTATCTGCAAATTTCGGGTAGAAAGTGGTCCTCCGGTAGTTGTATTTCAGCGTGTTCGACATCCGTACCGGAGAGTTGTCGTACAGGTGCTTCACCGTGAAGGAGATGGGGGTGCCGGCATCGTCTTTGCTGAACTTGGCCTCGCTTTCCATTGCCCTTTTCACTTGCCGGAAACTTGATGTAGCCCTCCATACGGGATCAATCTCTTTTCCCCATCGCATCGTTCGTACGCGCATGGAAGCCAACACCTCGTCTACTCCTCTTTCTCTTAGCCGTGGTGCAGGTATGTCGGAAAAGTCGGCAAACAAGGCTTCGATCATCTTGTCGGCGGAGTAGCTGCTTTCGCACAGCAGGTAGTAGGCTCGGCCGTAGGTGACTGACGACACGTAGCAGATGGGGTTTTCCGGCCCGGTGTAAGGCGTCAGCAGGTCGGGCTCTGTGTCTTCTTTGAGTATGCCTCTAAAACCATTCTGCGGACTTTCGTAGCTCGCGGTGAAGAACGTGTGGTAGAGGCACACGAGCACGTGGTTTTTTTGTTCGTTCCAGCGGTAGCCGAAGGCTGCATTCACGGCGTCGGAGCTGCGCCTGATGTCGACACCCATTTTGATTTTCAGGTCGTTCAGGTTGTGCACCTCTTCCATACGGAAGTCGGTCTGTGCCTGTCCTCCCTCCTTCATGCAACGGCGTATCAGCCGGTTTTGCGCCTGCATCACTTCTCTCTCGTTCATCACAGCCACGTCCTGGTAGCGGACTTCTTCCTTGCCGGCCTCTTCGGCCTTCGCCCCCGGCACGATGCTCAGCACGATGCGTCCGGGCATGCGGGCTTCGTCCAAAGAAATGATTGCCGGCGCTTCGGCACCGGACAGCGAACTACCCTGTATCAGGCAGCCCGGCCACAATGCAAAAGGCCGGTCGGCGAGCAGCGCGAACTTGCCGGAGGAAGAGGAGAAGTCCACATTCACCCTCTCCGTGACTTTGGTATGGTCGCTTATCATTCCAATAATTTCGTTCGTGTACTGAGGCGCAGGCTCTTTCTTCAGGGTATCTACGGTTCTGGTTTCCAGATTGGGCACTTCGGGTAGTTTTCCCGCGGCAGCCAGTAATTCTTCCACCCGGTCGATGGGCTTTTTTCCTTCTGCAACAGGGTCTTTATCCGTACAGGCGTGAAAGACGAAGGAAAAGAGGAGCAGCAACGCTGCTCCGAAATGGTGTTTTTTCATTATCGTTTGATTATTCATGCAGAACTCCGTCTATATAGAATCCATAGTGCATGCTGATGTTTAATTCGAGTTTTCCCATGGTGCGCTGAATGCTAACTACAGAAAACTTCTTGTATGTCGATTTGTCGCAATCAAAGCTCTCTTCTGCTTGCCATCCATCTTTTTCGTTGTAGGTGAATTTTTGCACCAATTCGACTTCTTCTTCCGAGCTGTTTGTATGCCTTCCACCGATGCCTATGAAACCATTGTGATAAGCCTCCGGCCTGATTCCTAATTTTGCGGTGAGAATAATAGTTCGAACTTTATCATGGCAATTGTAGGAGTCTGACTTATAAATATACGGATAGGCTGTTTGCGTTAATGACCAACTCTTACCTTCATTTTCATAAAGAGTTTTGGACTCGGTGGAATTATCTATCATGTGATGTTCTACTTTAATATCTTTAATCTTCGCATAGGCTCCATTGGAAATATTATAATCTTCTGATTTGGTACTTATCTTAAATCCATTTACTGAGATGGTAATGTTGTTACTTTTAGTTTTAGGATAAAATGTCGTTTTTTGATAACTGTATTTCAGTGTATTGGCCATCTGTACTATACTGTTGTCATACAGATGTTTCACGGTAAAAGAAATGGGGGCGCCCACATTCTTTGTATCGAACTTGGCTCCTTTTTCTACAAACGGTTTTATTTTGCTTAAATCGAGTGCTCCGGCTAAGCCTGCTTCGGGATCTCCTCCCAACTGAATCATTTTTATGCGGGTTGATTGTAAGATCTTATTCGTTTGTATGGCGTCGTTACTCGTGATGCCTGCGAACGAAACTTTAAGAGCGCCCTCTACCTGTTTGGCAGAATAACTGCTTTCGCAGAGCAGGTAGTAGACTCGTCCGTAAGAAACAGACGACACGTAGCATATCGGATTGCCGGGCCCTGTGTAGGGACGAAGCAGATCGGCCTGGGTGTCTTCCTTGAACATTCCGCGGAATCCTCCGTCGGGGTCTTCGTAGCTCATGGTGAAAAAGGTCTGGTAGAGGCGTACGAGCATGTAGGTTTTAGTCTCCAGCCATTCTCCGCCAAAGGAAGCATTGACTGTTCCGAAGGCGCGATCGACGTCGACCCCTAATTTAACCCTCAAGTGGTCGAGGCTGAAGACCTGATCGATAGTGAAACTGGTCTGCGCCGGTGCTCCGCTTTTGATGAAACGACTTACCAGGCGGTTTTGCGCCTGCACCACATCGCTTTGGCGCATCACGGGCACGTCTTCATACCAGGTTTCCTCGCCCCCGGCATCCTCGGCTTGCGCTCCGGACACGATGCCTAATATCACGCGTCCCGGTTTGCGCGCCTCGTCTGCTGCGGTAATTATTTTCGGAAGGTCGGTGCCGCGTAGCGATCCGCCCTGAATCAGACAGCCCGGCCATAAGACGGAAGGCCAGGGATTGAGCAACGCAAACTCCTCGGACGAAGAAGAGAAATCCACGCTTATTTTTTCCGTGACTTTGGTATGAATGCCTGATCTTCCGGTAATTTCGTTCGTGTGGTTGGGCGCAGGCTCTTTCTTCAGGGTATCCACGGTTCTGGTTTCCAGACTGGGTACTTCGGGCAGTTTCCCTGCGTCGGCCAGTAATTCTTCCACCCGGTCGATGGGCTTTTTTTCTTCTGCAACAGGATCTTTGTCCGTACAGGCGTGGAAGATTAGTAACGCCAGCCATAGCGTTACTGTTCTTGCTGTATAGTTTTTCGTCATGATGGTCATATTCCTACTAAGGCTCCGTCGATGTAGAACGAATAGAGCAGACGAATGTTCAAGTCTAGTCTGCCTATGTTGCGCTGAATGCCGATGACGGAGAATTTTTGATTGTCTGTGCTGGGATCGATAATGTTATCTGCCTGCCATCCGTCTTGATCGCTGTAGGTAAAGGTCTGCACCAGGTCGACCTCCTCTTCGCTACTGTTTGTATGCGAACCACCGATGCCTGTTCCCAACGCGCCGTTTTGGTAGGCTTCCGGCCGAATGCCTAATTTGGCGAAAAGAGTAATGGAGCGAACATTGCCATAACAATCTCTGGATGCTGAACGATAAATAGACGGATAGGCTGTATGCGTCAATGACCAAGTTTTAGCATGATCTTCATAAATGGTTATTGGAGCTGCAATACCATCATTTTTTTGTTGATATTCGACATGAATCTTCTTTATCCTCATATAAGCGCCGTTGGAAACGTGATAACGTCCCTGTCCGCTGGTACTTACCACAAGTCCCTTCACATTGATTGTGATATTGTTGCTTTTGGTTTTCGGGTAGAAAGAGGTCTTTTGGTAGCTGTACTTCAGCGTGTTCGACATCCGTACCAGGGAGTTGTCGTACAGGTGCTTCACCGTGAAGGAGATGGGGGCACCCACATTGTCTTTGCTGAACTTGGCGCCCTCTTCGATAAATGTTTTTACTTTTTGAACATCGAGCGTTCCGGCCAGCCCAGCTTTGGGGTCTCCACCCAGCTGGATGAGCTTTACACTGGTCGAAGCCAGGATGCGATTGGTTATCAGAGAATCCTTCGTTGTGATGCCGGCGAAGGAAGCATACAGGGCTCCGCTAACCTCTCGGGCCGAAAGGCTGCTTTCGCACAGCAGGTAGTAGACACGTCCGTAGGAAACGGACGACACGTAGCAGATGGGGTTGCCCGATCCGGTGTAAGAACGGAACAGGTCGGCCTTGGTGTCTTCTTTGAACATGCCTCGGAAACCTCCGTCGGGATCTTCGTAGCTCATGGTGAAGAAGGTCTGATAGAGGCGTACGAGCAGGTAGGTTTTGGTTTCGAGCCAATGTCCTCCGAAGGAGGTCTTGATCGTTCCGAAACCGCGCTTGACGTCGACACCCAGCCTGACGGCCAGGTCGTCGAGGCTGAATACCTGATCGATGCTGAAGCTGGTCTGTGCGGGCGCTTCGCTTTTCATGAAGCGGCGCACTAGACGGTTTTGTGCCTGCACCACCTCGCTCTGGCGCATCACGGGCACGTCTTCATACCAGGTTTCCTCCCCGCCGGCATCCTGGTTTTGCGCCCCCGACACGATGCTCAGCACGATGCGTCCGGGCTTGCGCGCTTCGTAGAGGGGGATAGTGGCAGGCACGTTGACGCCGCGTAGCGAGCCGCCCTGAATCAGACAGCCCGGCCACAAGACGGAAGGCCAGGGGTTGAGCAGCGCAAACTCGTCGGAGGAAGACGAGAAGTCCACATTCACCTTCTCCGTGACCTTGACATGTTCTCCTGTTCCTCCTATAACTTCATTTGTGTGTCCGGGCGCCGGCTCCTTCTTCAGGGTATCCACCGTTTTGGTGCTCAGGTTGGGCAATTCGGGTACTTTCCCTGCGGCCATCAATACTTCGCCCACTTCGTCGATGGGCTTCTTTTCTTCTTTAACGTCGATCGGATCTTTGTCCGTACAGGCCTGAAAGACCGAAAAGACCGAAAACAATGCTGCGATGACGGTAAAACTATTCTTTTTCATTGTATTATCGGATAGAGAATTTGAAATTTATCTTTGTCGGTTGTACGACCGAATGAAAGGAAGTGACACAGGCGGCGGCAAAACGCTGTTCATGTGTACTTTTGAACTCCGGTTTGGACAAATCTGAAGAAAGTGCCATTCTGTTTCCGAGAAGCATGGTGGTTTACGGTTGAAATCGCTTAATGGAAGCAAAGAGTTTGACTGATTGTTTTCTAAAGAGTTTTTTCATGGTAATAAATTTTGCAAACAAAGGTATAATTTGTTTTTTAAACGACAAGTGTTTAACTAAAAAAATGTGTCGCATCGGCTTTTTGGTAAATCCGGGATAATTTCCGAAGAAGACGGTTTCCGATTTTGTATTGCCCGGAAATAAGCCTTGTTTTTGCCTCTTTTTCGTATCTTTGTCGGGTAACCCTTTGCGTGAACAATGAAAATGAAGACAAAAATAGTATTTTATTCGGACAAAAATGATTTAAGTGCAGGCTGAACGCACTGCCGATAATCCTTTTGATATAGGGTAAGGTCGCAAACTCTGCGGAGTTTTGCGGCCTTTTTTGTTGAAAAAACAGAAAGATTTCGATTGAGACGGCTTGATTGAATTTATTAAACCGCGAAAAATTTTTTTAGCAAAAACCCCTTCGATTTTTATTAAAAACGATGTTGAGGGGATAAGTGAAATTGTTGTGATTTTTGATAAACGATGATTGAACCGGAGGATGAAAAAGGTAGTGATGGTAAAAATAGTCAACGAATTGGTGGGGCGAATTTTTTGTACAAAAAAGCCCGAAAACATTTTTTAAGGCCGTACCCGCACATAAAAACCGTTGTTTTCGGTTTCGCGAGTTTTGCTTCTCCCGAATTATTTCCGTTTCTTTGTCTCATTATTCATCTTAATACTTAAATCTATGAGTACAATCCTCTCTTTAGCTCCACAGCGCGTGTGGAAGCATTTTTATGACTTGACGCAAATTCCCCGCCCGTCGGGACACATGAAGCAAGTGACCGAATTTTTGCTCGACTTCGGCAAACAACACGGTTTGGAGGCTTTTACCGATGAAATCGGCAACGTGATTATCCGCAAACCGGCCACTCCGGGCATGGAAGACCGCAAAGGCGTCATTCTGCAAGCACACATGGATATGGTTCCGCAGAAGAATAACGATACGGTACACGATTTTCTGAAAGACCCCATTAAGGCTTACGTCGACGGCGATTGGGTAAAAGCCGAAGGAACGACGCTGGGGGCCGACAACGGACTCGGTGTGGCCGCCATCATGGCCGTGATGGAGGCCAAGGATCTGAAGCACGGCGATTTGGAAGCACTCATCACCACGGACGAGGAAACCGGAATGGTCGGTGCTTTCGGTCTGAAGCCCGGTGTGGTGAAAGGCGAAATCCTGCTGAATCTGGATTCGGAAGACGAAGGCGAACTCTACATCGGATGTGCCGGTGGTGTTGACATCACGGCCACGCTCGGCTATAAGGAAGTGGCTCCCGATACCGACGATATCGCCTTGAAAATCACTTTGAAAGGACTTCGGGGCGGACACTCCGGCCTTGAAATCAATCAGGGAAGAGGCAACGCCAACAAGTTGCTTGTGCGTTTCGTTCGCGAAGCCATTGCCGGTTACGAAGCCCGTTTGGCATCGTGGGAAGGCGGCAATATGCGCAATGCCATTCCGCGCGAGGCGCAGGCCATCCTCACCATACCGGCAGAGAACGAAGGAGAATTGCTGGGATTGGTGAAATACTGCGAAGACTTGTTCAATGCCGAGTTCTCGGCCGTTGAAACGCCCATCAGCCTCAAGGCCGAACGGGTGGCGCTTCCCGCCGGACTGGTTCCCGAAGAAATACAGGACAATCTGGTCAGTGCCATTTTTGCCTGCCAAAACGGGGTGATGCGCATGATTCCCACCGTTCCCGACACAGTGGAGACTTCTTCCAACCTTGCCATTATCACCATCGGCGGAGGAGAGGCAGCCATCAAAATACTGGCGCGCAGCTCATGCGACAGCATGAAAGAAAATCTGGCCACAAGCCTCGAATCCTGCTTCTCCATGGCCGGGATGAAAGTCGAATTGAGCGGAGCCTATTCCGGTTGGCAGCCCAATGTGGAATCGCCCATTCTGCATGCCATGAAAAAATCGTATGAAGAACAGTTCGGCAAAGCCCCCGAAGTGAAGGTTATCCACGCCGGACTGGAATGCGGCATCATCGGAGCCATCCTGCCCGGTCTGGATATGATTTCTTTCGGCCCCACGTTGCGCTCTCCGCATTCGCCCGATGAGCGTGCGCTGATTCCCACGGTGAGCAAGTTTTACGACTTCCTCGTGGCCACATTGGCGCAAACACCGAAACGCGTGTGAATCAAGTCCGCGGATAATCCCCCCTCTTCTCAGGCCGGCTTCTCGAAAACAGACAGCCGGCCTGTTTGTTTTTACTCCCCCTCGAAGGCAGTTGCAACTCTTCTTTAATCCTGATTGTCAGGTTTTATGCTTTATTATGAATAAGCGTGGAACTTTTCGTCTCTCTCCCTTGTTGTCTATATAATATTTCTCCGAGTTTTACATTTTACTTCCGACTAAGTTATAAATTCCGATCTCTTGGCGAACATTTATCCTTTTTCGTTGTTCTTTTACCCGGACTTATTTACAGACTATAATAATATTTGATGAAGATGAAAAGAAAACTTGCCCTTTTGCTGTGTTGCGCATGGTTGGCGGGCGCAACAATTTCTTGTACGGACATAGACATCACGATGCCTAAGGGGCCGAAAGGAGACGATGGGCTTTCAGCCTATGACCTGTGGAAGCAGAAAGTGGCCGACGGCACAATCAGTTGGCCGGTCAATCAGCTGACGGAAACCGACTTTTTCAGATACATAGCCACGGGAGCCACAGGGGCTACGGGAGCCACCGGAAAAAGCGCTTATGAAGAATGGAAAGAATACATCGCTTCGGGAAATGTGCCTGATCCGCATAATTCCGGAGCAATGTGGAATCCTGCGGCAAACAGCATGAGCGATTTCTGGAGATTCCTGACGGGAGCCACCGGCGAAAGCGGGCAGACACCCTACATCGGCGTAAACGGAAATTGGTGGATCGGTACGGTAGACACTCAGCAACAGGCTCAAGGAGCAAAAGGAGCCGATGCAACGCCTCCCACAGTGACCATCGACGCTGCGGATGGCACTTGGATCATCAATGGCGTGGATACCAACATGCCTTCGCAAGGTGCATCGGGAACGACGCCTACGGTGGTGATTGACGCCAATGACGGCACGTGGATCATCAATGGCGTGGATACCAATAAGCCCTCCAAAGGAGCGGACGGCAGTACTCCCGAAGTACTCATCAACAGCGCAGGAAACTGGGTGATCGACGGCTATGATACCGGAATCCGGGCATACGGACGCGACGGCAGTACACCCTCGGTCACCATTGATTCTGACGGTACGTGGGTCATCAACGGTGTAGACACAGGTTTGCCCTCTCAGGGGGCAACAGGTCCTCAAGGTCCTGCCGGTACAAATGGCACCAACGGTGTTTCGCCCACAATAACCATCGACACCAATGACGGAACGTGGATTATTAACGGTGTAGACACCAATTTGCCTTCTCAAGGAGCTTCCGGCGCAAACGGTACAAACGGTACAAACGGAACTAACGGCACTAACGGCACAGACGGTAAGAGTGCCTACGATTTATGGAAAGAATACATTGCCGGCGGTACGGTGGAAGACCCTCATAATCCGGGTACGATATGGCCGGCCACCAAAAACTCCTTATCCGATTTTTGGGAATTCCTTCGCGGAGGAACGGGAGCATCAGGACTCGACGGACAGCCGGGCATCACGAAGATATTGGGAAAATACAACGTGTTGCCGCTCTATTATAACGGTACGCTGCGCGAATATGTGGACCCGACCAATGGTTCGGTCAGGTTTGCCGTATTCGATATGAATGGTATGGCTGTCGGAGCGGGTGTTCAGGTGAAAGGTTTGCCGGGTATGACCGCTACCGAAACATTTACGACAGATGCTTACGGACATTTTGAAGTGACATGGGATAAATTGCCCAACTTGGTTTTGGAAACCGGTCGTAAGGGGACGGCCACCGTTATCGCAAGCGGTACGCAACACATTTCTGCGCCCAATACACTTGTGCCCAATCGCGTCAATACCCGCATTGAAGAGATATTCATTTATCCGCGCCAGATGACGTCAGTCGTGGGCGGAGGCTCTCAACCTACCAATAATTTTACGGCAATCAAGTATAAGTACCAGCGTCAGGTCGAC
>JBHAEN010000203.1:0-9621 GCA_041855645.1 Bacteroides sp.
ATTCCCGTTTTTTTCGTATATTTGTTTCGGAATATCCGCTTAAACCATACGGTCATGAAGAGAAAAATGATAATAAAACTATACAAATCGTTTGTTCATACAGGTTGAAAACCTGCATGAGAAGCTTGCATACACAGTGAAAGGCTGCGAATCCTACGGGGTTTTGCAGCCTTTTTTGTCAAGAAAACGGTGATTTTGGGCTTAAACGGCTTCCCGTTCATTTTAGCAAAACGGAAAAATCGTTTTTGCAAAAACCCCCTCTTTTTTGTCGAAAAACGTTTTTTTTATACTGCCGAAAACTGTATTCGTTTTTTACCGGAAAAACATCCGAATGAAAAATCATCTCTCATAAATGGTAAAACGAACAGACAAAACCCTCTATAAAAAAGGATGGACAACGTGACGTGAAACGCTTCGGGGGCATAGAAGCGGGTTGGGCAATCTTTTCCGATGGGTCTGTTAATCGGGCAGATCGGTTTATGGATGTCGGATCCGCGTCAGGATGGCATGGAAGAACGGTTTGCGGCGTTTTATGGAGTTTTATGTAAAATGTTGGTTGTTTATCCAAAAATAAGTTTTATCTTTCGGAAATTTTACTTCTGGTTTTTAGTTATGCAGAGCTCTACTTTTAAGCAAGACTTGATTGGCCTACAAGAAGAATTGCTGAATTTCGCCTATCGTCTGACGGCCGATCGCGACGAGGCAAACGATTTGTTACAAGAAACTTCACTGAAGGCTCTGGATAACGAGGACAAGTTCACTCCCGAAACGAATTTCAGAGGATGGGTATATACCATTATGCGGAACATCTTTATCAATCAATATCGCAAGGTGCTTCGCGATCAGACTTTTATTGATCATACGGATACGCTCTACCATTTGAATTTCCTTCAATCCCAGTCTAACTCCGGTGCGGAAAGCGCATACAATCTGAAGGAAATGTACCGGATTGTCAACGGGCTTCCCAAAGAATACAAACAGCCGTTTCTGCTCCATGCCTCCGGTTTCAAGTATCGTGAAATCTCCGAGAAAATGAGATTGCCCATAGGCACGGTGAAAAGTCGTATTTTTTTTACGCGTCAGCGTTTGCAGCAAGAACTGAAAGACTTCATCTGAAGTGAGGGATGGTTCTCTTTCTTGCTTTTCGGACAATATGATATAAAACATACTTTTCAGTCCCGAAAAACTTTCTTTTTGAGTAACATTATGTAAGTGGAATGTGTATTTTTGTGGGAAACAAAGTTAGCCTACATAAATAAACCATCTATCTGTAATTTATGAAAAAAGAGATCAAGTTCAGTCTCGTCTATCGGGACATGTGGCAATCATCCGGAAAGTATCAACCGCGTGCCGACCAGTTGGCCCGAATCGCACCGTTAATCATTGAAATGGGGTGTTTTGCCCGGGTGGAAACGAATGGAGGAGCATTCGAACAAGTGAATCTGCTCTATGGCGAAAACCCGAATAAGGCCGTGCGCACTTTTACCGGTCCTTTGCGGGAGGCAGGCATACAAACCCACATGCTCGACCGTGGGCTGAACGCTCTGCGCATGTATCCTGTGCCGGCCGACGTGCGCCGTTTGATGTATAAAGTGAAACATGCCCAGGGGGTGGACATTACCCGGATTTTTTGCGGACTGAACGAAGTGCGCAATATCATTCCATCCATCCGCTATGCGCTCGATGCGGGCATGATTCCGCAAGCCACGCTTTGTATCACCTTTTCTCCCATACACACCGTATCGTACTATGCCGACATTGCCGATCAGTTGATCGAAGCGGGAGCTCCCGAAATCTGTCTGAAAGATATGGCCGGCATCGGCCGCCCCGCCATGTTGGGCCAGCTGACCAAAGCCATTAAAGAACGTCATCCCGAAGTGATCATCCAGTATCACGGACACAGCGGGCCGGGACTCTCCATGGCCTCCATCCTCGAAGTCTGCGAGAACGGGGCCGACATTATCGACGTGGCCATAGAGCCGATTTCATGGGGTAAGGTTCATCCCGATTTGATCTCCGTACAGGCCATGCTGAAAGATGCGGGATTCCAAGTTCCCGAAATCAACATGAAGGCTTACATGCGCGCACGCGCCATGACACAAGAGTTCATCGACGATTTCCTGGGCTATTTCATGGATCCCACGAACAAACACATGTCTTCATTGCTCCTGAAGTGCGGACTGCCCGGCGGCATGATGGGTTCCATGATGGCCGATCTGAAAGGTGTGCATTCGGGCATCAACATGATTCTGCGAGGCAAAAACGAGCCGGAATTGAGTCTGGACGATTTGCTGGTGATGCTTTTCGACGAGGTGGAATACGTATGGCCCAAGTTAGGCTATCCTCCTTTGGTGACTCCTTTCAGTCAATACGTGAAGAACGTGGCGTTGATGAATGTCATGTCGCTGGTGAAAGGAGAAGAACGTTGGACAATGATCGACAACCATACGTGGGACATGATTCTCGGAAAAAGCGGCAGGCTCCCCGGTCCGTTGGCTCCCGAAATCATCGCTCTGGCCAAAGAAAAAGGCTACGAGTTTACCGATGAAGACCCGCAGGCCAACTACCCCGACGCGCTCGACGCTTATCGGAAAGAAATGGAAGAGAACGGATGGGAAACAGGTCCGGACGACGAAGAACTTTTCGAGCTGGCCATGCACGACCGCCAATATCGCGACTACAAATCGGGCATTGCCAAAAAACGGTTTGAAGACGAACTGAGCCGTGCCAAAGATGCGGAAATGACCAAGCAGGGATTCTCGGAAGAAGATGTGAAACGTTTGAAGCGGGCAAAAGCCGAACCGATAACGGCTCCCGTGAGCGGACAGGTTCTTTGGGAAATCGATGTGGTGGCTCCGTCCATGCAGCCCGAAGTGGGCCGACGGTATAAATCGGACGACCTGTTCTGTTACATCTCCACGGCTTGGAACACATTCGATCCCGTTTCGGCCAATTTCAACGGGCGCATCATTGAAATTTCGGCCCGTCAAGGAAGTATGGTCCGAAAAGGCGACGTCTTGGCCTACATCGAACGTAGCGAAGAATAATCTCTCTCTCTCCGGTTCCCGCTTCGGAGCCGGAGTAAAAACGAAGGGGTTGAATCGAAATTTTTGTTTCGGTTCAACCCCTTCGGGTATGTTGGAAAAGAATGAAACGCAAGGCACCGGGAGCATGCCATATATATGACCGAACCCGAATCCTCGAAAGGCGACACGGGAGTTCGCCTTCTAATGCACGCTTGCTTTTACTTTTTTGTCTTTGGAGAAATTGGAGGAAAGGGGGAAACCAAATTCATGAGCCGTAAAATCTGCTGCTGGCGTTTGCGGATGTAGGGCGAAGGGCGGGCCGAATCGAATCTGAGGGGATTCGGCAAGGTGGCGGCAATGAGTGCGCACTCTCCTTTGGTCAGTTTGATTGCCGTTTTGTGGAATTTGTATTTGGCTGCCGCTTCCGCTCCGTAGATGCCTTTGCCCATTTCGATGGAATTGAGATACACCTCCATGATGCGTTCTTTCGGCCACAGGAGTTCGATGAGAAAGGTGAAGTACACCTCAAAACCTTTACGCAACCAAGAGGATTGCGGCCAAAGAAACACATTCTTCGCCGTCTGCTGACTGATGGTGCTTGCTCCTCGCTTTCGTTTACGCGTTTCGTTCTCTTTCATGGCTTTCTTTATTTCCACGAAATCGAACCCGTTATGTTCGGCGAAACGGTTGTCTTCCGAAGCGATGACGGCCGTTGGCAGGTGAGGCGATATTTTGTCAAAAGAAACCCACGTGTGTTTCCACGTGGGTTTATCTCCTGACACAAGTTGCTGCACCGTTCTTATGACCATCAATGGCGTGATGTACACCGGGATGAACCGGTAGGCCAACACAGCCAATATAGAAGAAGCAAAGAAAAAGACGAGCAACCTGCGTGCAAAACGCAGTGCCTTTTTAATTAGCGGCCGATTCTGCATTTTTAATCATTTGTTCGCTGGCGTACATATATACTTCGACGCGACGGTTTTGCTCGGCAGTCTGGCTTTCGTCATATTGCGAGTAGCCCACGCCTACTACTTCCTTGAATTGCGAATAGCTTACGCCGCACTGTTGCAAGTATTTCTGTACGGCATTGGCACGATTGGTCGAAACTTTCTGGTTGGCTTCGTACGTACCCACCTTGTCGGTGTGACCGATCACGGCTATGTCCAGCGTGGGATCTTCTTTGAGAATGTTGGCAAATTCCGCCAAAGACGTCTTTGAAGTGCTGCTCAGCACTGCCGAATTGAACGGAAACAGAATGCCCGAACTGAAAGAAACCTTTACGGCGGCAAGTCCGTTGGAGTCGGTTACTTTTTCTACTTGCGCGTTGGCGATTTTTGCGGCTTCAGCGGCCTTTTTGTCCATCTTTTTACCGATGATGGCTCCGGTTCCGGCTCCTACGGCCGTTCCTATGGCAGCGCCTATGGCAGCGCCTTTGCCTTTGCCGAGTACGCCACCGAGCACTGCGCCCAATGCTGCACCGGAACCGCCTCCGATGAGAGCTCCTTTACCGGTGTTATTCATGCTTGCACATCCGCCAAGTAAGAGAGCGGCGCTCAGAAACAGAGCCATAAATTTCATTTTCTTCATACCTTAAAACTTTTAATTGGTTTATTCGCTTAAATTCGTAATTAACTGCCGCAAAGATAAAGATTATTTATTCAGTAGCGGAAAAAGGGTTTCGATTTTAGGGAAAAATGACAAAATGAACGTGAACCATGCAGGAGTGCTTCTCTTTTGCACGTCATAGCCCGTTGAGGGGTTTCTTATTTTCCGATGGGTTGTATTCTTTTTCTCACCTCTTTCGATATCTCGAGAAACATATAATTCAGCTTACCCGAATGAATTTCTTTTTCGTGTTCCTTATACTTCTTTCCGGCGTATTCTTTGGATTTCTCGAATGTGATTCGCGACATCTCGTTTTGAGATTTACCGACCATTGTCGAGTCCAGAGCTTCGTCGGGGAAGAAATCGTCCAAATCGATGTCGCCAATCATCGTTGTTTCGAGAAAGGCGGTTTTCTTGCGCGACGCATCGGTGTAATAGCCCACAAACATGTGTCCCGGAATGCGTACGAGGATCGGCTCGATATTGATGGCGCGTAACAATGAGGCTATCAGCACGCTGCCGTCGACGCAATTGATTTGTGAAGATTCAAGCGCATCGTCGAAAGTGCGTACGCGTTGCGAAAACACGACATTGCTGGACAGGCTGGTGTTGGAAACCGAGCTGTAGCGGAACTTTCGTTTCTGCAAGATGTTCCAGAGTGCGTACACTTGCCGGTCGACGGCATCGGAGTCTTGTTTCTGATAACCCATGAATCTTGTCACGATACGCGTGTTGAGTGCTTCGCGTAGCAGTTTGTCTATCATCGGATTGTCTTCGTTCACGTAAGCGGCAAAGAAGAGTCCTGTGTCGTGAAACCGGGTTCCGTTGGATACATAGCCGAGCAGGCATTCGTTGATGCTGCGCACAGAGAATGTTCGTACACGCTGTCCGAGGTCTTTCCCGTTCATTTCGACTGTTGCGGAAACGCTTATCGGCACGGCTTGTGCGTTATTGCGCAATGCTTCGTAATCCCAGATGATATCGGGGTAGATGACGTATTCCTTACGCGCTTCGTGGAGCACAAATTCCGAAACGGAGCGTGCGAAGAACGGAGTGGCCGCTATCTCGATGCGTACGATGCTGTATGCTTTGCCCGAACGGATACGAATGCCGACGCATCCTTTCGGATTTCCGACAAAAAGGGGCAACGAGGGCTGGATGATTTGCGCATCTGTGGTGGCTACGGAAAGAATGGCCGAGGGGAAGATGTTTCCACCCAGATCGTCGGTGATGCTGAATCCGGTATTGGCATAAGTGTGTCGCAGGATGTAGGCGATGATTCCGAAAGCGAGGAGAACCCCGAAGATGAGGAACCAAAAGTTACGCGATTTTACCCAATGTCTCATATTGGCATTTTTTTTATCGGTCTTCATTGTTTTTGCGTTTCTTCGTTCACCGGCATGGCTGTGATTTCCTTCAGGATGTTTACGGCCGTTTCGACATTCGGGACATGCTTGACAAGCAGGCTTCTCCGGTTGTTCTGTTCGCGGAGGTCGCAGTTTTTGGGTTGTCTCATCATGTAGCCGATTATTTTACCGAACGTATCGCTCTGATAGAACGGGCTGTGCGGATTGGAAACGAAGAAAAGAGTCATTCGCCCGCCTTTGAGAAATATCTTCTCCGTTCCCAATCCCGCGGCAAGCCGGCGGAGCGAAACGATGCGCAAAAGTTCCTCCGTTTCGCGGGGAAGATGTCCGAAACGGTCTTCGAGGCGAAGGCGAAATGCGCGCACTTCTTCTTCGGAGTCGATACTGTCGAGTTCGCGATAGAGCGACATGCGTTCGCTGCTTCCGGACACGTACGAGTCGGGCAGCAGCAGTTCCAAGTCGCTTTCTACCTGGCAGTCGTCGACAAACCGAAGCTCGTTACGACCGGCGTCGGCCGGTGAAGAATCGGGCAAGAGTCCGGGAAACTCGTCGTCACGCAGTTCCTTGACGGCTTCAGACAGTATCTTCTGGTAGGTTTCGTAGCCCAAATCGGTAATGAATCCGCTTTGTTCCGCGCCGAGCAGGTTGCCGGCTCCGCGAATGTCGAGGTCTTGCATGGCAATGTGTATGCCGCTGCCCAAATCGCTGAAATTCTCGATGGCTTGCAGCCGTCGGCGTCCTTCTGCCGTCAGGCTTCCGAGGGCCGGGGCCAGAAGATAGCAGAAAGCCTTGCGGTTGCTGCGGCCGACGCGCCCTCTCATCTGATGCAGATCGCTCAGGCCGAAGTTCTGGGCTCCGTTGATGATGATGGTATTGGCGTTGGGAATGTCGATGCCGCTTTCGATGATTGTGGTGGCCAGCAGGACGTCATAATCGTAATTGACGAAATCGAGAACCGTCTGTTCCAATTCGTCGGGAGGCATTTGCCCGTGGCCTATGGCCACTCGGCAGTCGGGGATGTGCCGAAGAATCATTGCCTGCAGCTCCTGAAGGTTCGCAATGCGGTTATTCACGAAGAACACCTGTCCGTTGCGGCTCATTTCGAACCGTATGGCTTCGGCAATTAAGTCTTCGTCGAACGTATGCACCTCCGTTTGTATCGGGTAGCGGTTGGGGGGAGGCGTGGAGATGACGCTCAGGTCGCGCGCTCCCATCAGGGAGAATTGCAAGGTTCGGGGGATGGGGGTGGCGGTCAGGGTGAGCGTATCTACATTGACTTTCATCTGCCTTAACTTCTCCTTGACGGATACACCGAATTTCTGTTCCTCGTCGATGATGAGAAGTCCGAGGTCTTTGAAGCGCACGTCTTTTCCGAGAAGACGATGCGTGCCGATGAGGATGTCCGTCCGTCCTTCGGCCACGTCCTTGACCACCGTTTTGATTTGAGTCGCTGTCCGTGCCCGACTCAAATAATCAATGGTGCAGGGGAAGGGTTTCAACCTGTCGCGAAATGTTTGGAAATGTTGGTAGGCCAAGACCGTGGTGGGCACGAGAACGGCCACTTGCTTACCGTCTGCCACCGCTTTGAAGGCTGCACGGATGGCTACTTCGGTTTTCCCGAAACCGACGTCGCCGCAAATCAGCCGGTCCATCGGTTGCGCGTTCTCCATATCTGCCTTGACGGCTGCGGTGGCCTTCATCTGATCCGGAGTGTCTTCATAAACGAACGAGGCCTCGAGCTCCCGCTGGAGGAAGCTGTCTTTGCTGAAGGCGAATCCTTTCTCTTCGCGTCGCCGGGCATAGAGGCGGATGAGATCGCGGGCAATGTCTTTGATTTTCGTCTTTGTGCGTTCTTTCAGCTTTTCCCATGCTCCGCTGCCGAGTTTGTTCAGGCGGGGCGGTTCTCCCTCCCGTCCTTTGTATTTTGAAACTTTGTGCAGCGAATGGATGGAGACGAAAACCACGTCTTCGTTCTGGTAGACAAGTTTTATTACCTCCTGCGTGCTGTCTCCGTTGGGCAGGCGAATGAGACCGTCGAAGCGTCCGATGCCGTGGTCGGTATGTACGACGTAATCGCCCGGCATGAATTGGTTCAGTTCTTTCAACGAGAGTGCCACTTTCCCCGATCTCGCTTTCTCGCTCTTCAGGTTGTACTTGTGGAAGCGGTCGAAGAGTTGGTGGTCGGTGAAAACGCACAGCTTCAGCGCATGGTCGGCAAAGCCTTCGTGCAGCGTGCGTTCCACGGGCGTAAAGGAAATGTCGTCGCCGCGCGACAGGAATATGTCACGAATGCGGTCGGTCTGTTTGCTGCTGTCGCTACATATATATATGGTGTAGCCATCGTCGATGAAACGTTTGAACGATTGTGCGGCAAGGTCGAAATTCTTATGGTAGATGGGTTGCGCGGCCGTATCGAAGTCGATGCGGGCGTCGGGCGTCGTCGAAGGTTTGTTGCCAAATTCGATGCGACGGAAATCAAGTATCCGGGAAAGAAAATCAGGCCCGTCCGCAAACAGCTCGTGCAGCCGTGGCAGCTCGACTCCTTCGGCTTGCCCGGCGATGAGCGCTTGCGACGAAAGGGCTTCGCTGCATACGCTGTCGACCCGCTCGCGGAGCTGTGTCAGGTCACGAACGGCAATCGTGCTGTCGGCCGGCAAGAAGCGGAGGAAAGAAATTCTTTCCGCATCGCGGCTCATCAGATCGGGTACGATGGTGATTTCCTTTTTCTTCCCTGTCGAGAGTTGGGTTTCGACCTCAAAAGTGCGTATGCTTTCCACCTCGTCGCCGAAAAAATCAATGCGATAAGGGTATTCGGAAGCGAATGAAAAGACATCGATGATGCTTCCGCGAACGGCATATTGCCCCGGTTCGTACACGTAGTCGGTATATTCAAAGCCGTAAGTCCCGAGCATTTCGATGACGAAAGAAGTGTCGACGCGATGATTCACGGCAAGTTTCAGCGTGCGGGTGTCGAGCTCTTCGCGCGAGACCACTTTCTCGGCCAGTGCCTCGGGATAGGTAACGATGCACAATCCGGCTTCTTTCTTTTGCAGCCGGCTCAAGACTTCTGTTCTCAGAATTTCGTTGGCGGCGTCCTTTTGTCCGTACTTTGCCGCACGCCGGAACGAGGACGGGAAGAAAAGAACATGTTCCGTTCCGCACATTTGCACGAGGTCGTGATAGAAATATCCTGCCTGTTCGATGTCGTCGAGAATGAAAATCAGGGGAGAATCGTGCGTTGAAACCTGTGAAGCGAACACGAAAGCGGAAGCCGACGCATGCAGACCGCCGCAAAAAACTGTCTTGAGGTCATCGCGTTTCAACAGCAACGAAAGTGCCTGGGCGGAAGGGTGGACGGCACACTTCTTTTGTAGTTCGGTGAGAGTCATTCGAGATGTTTTGGACAGCAAAGGTAGCTATTTTTCTGTTATGCGCACGCGGAAAATCGCCGGTTCATCGCCTGCTTCCTTTCGCTGCATAAAATCGTTCGTTGGTCTGCACTTTCCTTTTCGTCTGCCTGCACCCGATTTTTCGTTTGCCTGCACCCAAACGAAAAAGAACCTGCACCCCAACGAATGACAATGAGGCATACGAGGGCCTTATCCGTTTCGGCGAAAAAG
>JBHAEN010000204.1:0-34152 GCA_041855645.1 Bacteroides sp.
GAATAAAAACAGTGTAAATTCAAAGGATCCCGTAGACTTGATCATGTTAAGAGGAAACGGCGAGTATGCCATTGCCATTTGCGGGGGATCCGTAGGCAAGACGGTGATTGTTGCCAATGATTCGGATGTAATGAAACACGTCATGGTGAACCCTAACGGATCAAGAATTAAAGTGCCCGCGTGGCGTTCCGTCTTACTCATCCTGTGCAGACTAACTACGATTTACCCGAGATTAAGATACGGTTATGTCGGGCAACCGGCCACGGTGGCAGTGACTTTCAATGACGCAATTCCGCCTACCGGAGTTGAGTCATGGCATTTATAACTTGATGTTGAAATTAAATGAACGGAACTATCAACTTTAAATAAATCTTACTTATGTCACAGAAACTATTAACAGAAATCGGTCGTTCCACGTTGGTGGAATCTACCGCCACATGCGGCGACTACAAAATGTATGTAAGTTATTCGATTGCGAACGGGAACAAGATTAACTATGTCCGTTGCAATCTGGCGAGAAATGCAGGTCTTGAAAGTCAGTCCAATCAAATTTACGTCGGCTACATGGCTCTCGAAGGAACAAACAAAACGATGAACTTCAACGAGGGCGTTGACTCCGTGGCCTGTACCTCCGCTTTTGAGGGCATCATTGAAGAAATCAAACAAACGTTGGAGGAATAATCATGGAAAAATACAAAGAAGCCTTCGTGTTCGTTTCCGCATCTGTGGCCGCCTATTTCGACACGACAATCTCGTTCCTGTACGCCTTGCTCATAGGATTTGCGTTCAACATCTTTGCCGGGCTTCGTGCCGACGAAGTCAAAATAGTAATGACGCGATTTCCGGCTTTCGGGTTGATCAACTATAAAGGACAAAAGTTGGTCGATTCGCTCAAGGAATTGAGTTTGATCACGTTTATTACGTACATGTTGAAAGCCATCATCGACCTGATGAAATTCGACGAAAAGAGTGCATACGTCGTTCAGGTCTTGATAGCAATCGCCCTTTATTATTACGTGAAAAACGGTTTGCGCAATCTGTCCAAGGCCTATCCAAAGGTACGCTGGATCAGGATGCTCTATTTCCTTGTATCATTCAAATTCAAGGAAATGATGCCGGCCAACGTCGTTGACGCCGTGGAGAAAGAAGAAGCCGAAAGAAAGGAGAAAGACCATGAGTCTTAAAGAATTTGTAAAGTGGATTTATCCCCGGGCCAAAATGAATGGCGAAATAGACCCCGTGTTCGTCACGGCACAAGCTGCATTAGAGAGCGGATGGGGGAAGAGTGCAATAGGCAATAACCTCTTCGGGATAACAAAAGGGAGCACGTGGAAAGGAGCGGTGCAACTCGTTACCACGACTGAGTATTTTTCCCATCCGAACGTTACATTCAAAGCCCCGGAGAAGGTTCTTCAGGTGGTGAAAATCAGCGAGCATCGCTATAAATACACAGTAAAGCGGCTCTTCCGTGATTACGACAGTGTCAGCGATTGTCTTGCCGATCACTTCGCCTTGCTCCAACGTCCTCAGTTCGCCGATGCGTGGCCCTACCGGAAGAACCCCGAACTGTACGTTCGTAAACTCGTCGACGGTGTGGGTGGTAAGTATGCCACCGCTCCCGACTATGCGCAAATCATGGACAAGATGTTTGTCACCATCCGCAAGGCGGTAAAAGAAATTGGGTTATGAAGGTGCTTCCTTGGCTCATTTCAGTGCTCCTGCTCGCTTGCTGCATCAACCTCTATTTGCGTAAAGCGGAGAAAGAGGTCGTCACTGTAACCAAGGTGCGTACGGAAGTCAGAGTAGATACCCTGCTCATCCCCTCTCCGTTGATTGCTTTTCGGACGTTCGTTCCGGAAACCATACGTATTGGCGATACGGTCGTGCAACGTGAGCAGGTAGTCTATCAGGATAGCCTGTATAAAGCGTGGGTGAGTGGCTATCGGCCGAGGTTGGATAAGTTGGAGATTTATCCTCGTACCATAACGCACACAGTGACGAATGACGTATATCATCCAGTCAAAAAGAAGCGGTGGGGAGTTGGCTTACATGCAGGATATGGATTACCTATAGGATGGTATATTGGAGTCGGAGTAAGTTATAATTTTATTGTGTTTTAGACTGATGTTTTGGGGCGATTACTTGTGAAGGTAATCGCCTTTTTCGTTTTGTAGATATGGACAATCTGCCTTTTTTGATAATAAATCACAATTTGGCGTTCTTTTTTGTGATTTTGTTTGCATAGCATGAATTATCTCATTATATTTGCATTGTCATTAAAAAGTGAGACACACTTAAAACTGTAAAAAATCATGTTGAAACTTGTTGAAGAAATGAGGTCGGCCGCAGAAAATGGCGAACTTAAAGAACTCACATTATCCGTTTTTTCTTCTCTTATAGGGAAAAGAATACAAACTTTTTCCTATGGTTTTGATGGGCAAGACAATGCCGACGATTTTATAGTCGGCGAACTAATCTCCCTTTGGGATTTATCCGGTAAACCGGAAACGATCTCTCGTTCTTTAATTAAAAGGATGAAAGAAAAAATGTGTATCGTTTCTTCGAGTGGAAGAAATACACACATAATGCTAAATAATCTCCATGGTGTATTCTGCTGCGGAGATGAAGATAGATTTATTCTTTATAGAATAATAGAATGAAAAAAATTAAATGCTATTCGGTAAGGCTGGCGGAGCTTATAAGTATTTCTCCAAAGGCCTACCGAGCAATAGCTTTTGATGGATCAAGTGCAATCATTCCCAAATCAATGGTGTTTGGGGATGATTATAGCATAAAGAAATCAAATGCCTATTGGATTGCTGCTTTTATTTTGGAAAGAAGTTCATTGCAGCACTCCTGTAAGAAGGTGGCATGGTTTAATGAATTTGGAAGGATGATACCGAATTACATTAAAAACACCTATTCTCCTGATATTATGATAAAGGTTAATAACAATATAATAGAAGACCTTAAAAGGAAGTAGCCCATGCTGTTAAAGCATCAATCAGATGCAAAAAAACATTTGTCCGATTGGAAAGTCGGAGCCTTGTTTATGGAGGCAGGGACAGGAAAGACACGCGTTGCCGTTGAAATTGTATCCTCTGTCCCTGATGTCGATTTCGTCCTTTATGTAGCACCGTTTCGCACTATAAACACTGCGAAAGGAATTGCAAGTGTACAGGATGAAGTAAACAAATGGGGAGGGTTCAATGCCCCAACCCTATATGTTGGGATAGAGAGCATACAGGCAAGTGACAGGATATATCTTAATGTCCGTAACCAACTCTTGTCTGCCAATAAACCTTTTATTATCGTAGACGAGAGTCTGAAGATAAAAAACATCGAGGCAAAGCGTACTAAGCGCCTGATGGAGTTGGGCGGGCACGCAGAATATAAACTCATACTCAATGGCACACCGCTGAGTAAGAGCTTGCTTGACCTCTGGGCACAGATGGAGTTTCTCTCCCATAAAATTCTGAACATGTCATTTGTTCAGTTTAAGAACACATTTTGCCATTATACTACCCTCACCAGGTATTTTGGCGGGAGAAAGGAATACACCAAGGAATTCATTACGGGATACGAGAATGTGGATTATTTGTACAGCCTTATCCGACATTATGTCTTTGAATGCGATTTACATCTTAATATCTCGCAAAATTATAAGACAATCAGATATACCATCGACGATGATAGCAAAAAAGAGTACTATCGTCTCAAGGAAAAGTATCTTGACGATGAAACACTTATGTGGAAAAACAATAACATATTTCTTGAAATGACCCAAAAGATGCAGCATGCCTACTGCTGTACAGTGGATAAATTCAGGCTATTGGACCGCCTGTTTCAAGAGATAGAGGAAAATCGAACTATCATTTTCTGTAAGTATATAGACAGCCGTAAGGCTTGCGAAAATCGGTACAAGAACGCAAAAGTACTTTCGTATCAGAAAGAATCATTGGGATTAAATTTGCAGCATTATTACAACACAGTATTCTTTGACAAAATATGGGATCTTGCGCTTAGGATACAAAGTGGAAAGCGCACATACAGAACCGGACAAGAATACGATTGCAAATATTGGGATTTAACCGGAGACGTAGGCCTTGAATCTCTAATTGATCAAAACATCGAAAAGAAGGTTAGTCTTACTGAGTATTTCAAAGGAAAGACAAAAGATGCTATAAAAAAAGTATTGTAAATATGTCGGTAGCAAATGTTTATGAATCAACAATCAAAAGGATTGAGTTGATATTTAATGATTTTGATAATGTATATGTCTCTTTTTCGGGCGGAAAAGATAGCGGGGTTTTGCTAAACCTTTGCATCGACTATATCCGAAAACATCTTCCACATCGTCGTCTTGGCGTATTTCATATTGACTATGAGGCGCAATACCAAATGACAACGGAGTATGTGAATGAAACATTGACAGACAACCTTGACATATTGGATGTTTATCGCGTTTGCGTACCATTCAAAGTTTCCACTTGCACTTCAATGCACCAAGATTATTGGCGACCTTGGGAAGAAAACAAATCGAACATTTGGGTATCAGAAAAACCCAATAATTGTTTGTCAGAAAAAGACTTCGATTTCTTTACCCCTCAAATGTGGGACTACGAGTTCCAAGAAAAGTTTGGGCAATGGCTACATGTGAAATTAGGTGCTAAAAAAACATGCTGCCTTGTCGGAATAAGAACACAAGAAAGCCTGAACCGATGGCGTGCGATACACTCAGATAGAAACTATCGCAACTATCAAGGCTTAGATTGGACGAAGCAAATGTATGATGATGTGTATAATGCTTATCCGATATATGATTGGTTAACAACTGACATTTGGACGGCAAACGGGCGTTTCGGGTGGACATACAACAAGCTCTACGACCTATACTATAAAGCAGGTGTACCACTCGAACAGATGCGAGTGGCAAGCCCATTCCTTTCGCAAGCACAAGCATCCTTGAAGTTGTATCGGGTTATAGAGCCACACACTTGGGGCAAGCTCGTTAGCCGTGTAAATGGAGTGAATTTTACGGGCATCTATGGTGGCACGACAGCTATGGGTTGGAAATCCATAACCCTACCAAAGGGGCATACATGGAAAAGCTATATGGAATTTCTTCTTGCAACGCTGCCGGAACAGGCACGGGATAATTACAAATCTAAACTTGCAACATCCATTAAATTTTGGAGGGAAAGAGGAGGTGTATTGTCCGAAAAAGCTATTTCCGACCTCGAAAGAGCAAAGGCTAAATTTGAGGTACAGGAAAAGAGTAACTACAAAACGGACAAAAAGCCCGTGAGAATGGACTATCTTGATGATATTGATTCAGATGATTTCCAGCTTATCCCAACATACAAAAGAATGTGTGTTTGCATAATGAAGAACGACCATTTATGCAAGTACATGGGGTTCTCGCAAACCAAGCAAGAGTTAGAAAAGCGGAAAAAAGTAATGGAAAAATATAAAAACATATTGTAATAATGAAAGACCTATTTAGCACACCATCCACCTACAAGAGCCCAGTGTACAACGTCATTGCTGTACCATTGGAGAAAATCCAAGCAAACAGCTACAATCCCAACAGCGTGGCACCTCCGGAAATGAAACTATTGTATCAATCAATTAAAGAGGATGGGTATACGATGCCTATCGTTTGTTACTATCTTGCGGATATAGACAAATACGAAATTGTAGACGGTTTCCATCGCTACACCGTCATGCTAAAGCACCGAGACATTTACGTTCGCGAAAATGGGATGATGCCTGTAGTCGTGATTGAAAAGGATGTCTCAAATCGCATGGCATCTACCATTCGTCATAACCGCGCCAGAGGCTCTCATGATGTAGAGCTGATGAGTAATATTGTTGCGGAATTAACCAAATCCGGTATGTCGGATGCTTGGATAATGAAGAATATCGGAATGGATGCCGATGAGCTGCTTCGACTTAAACAAATAACTGGTTTGGCCGAACTTTTTAGAAACAAAGATTTTTCGTCTGCGTCCAACAGTGACAAAATCGAATTTTTATAATTAACACTATTAGCATCATGATACTATACCGTGATAGACACTCGAAAAAAAATGAATTTGCGCAATGGGTGTTGGTATGCCCGAAATGTGGAGAGGTGCATTTTACCGCAACTGAACTTGGGCTTTTACCCGATAAATATATATGCCCGTGCGATAAAAATTTTAATCGAAAGCCTACATTTGAGCTTTACGAAGAAGGGAACAAATTGATGATACGCCGAAACACTTTTCCACGATTCACCGGAGAGGTTACCTTTGGCGAATTGTCTGATATTGAGAACATCATAATGCTGGACGACTGCGCAACCGTTGAACAACAAGTGCGCGCTCTGCGCATGGCTGGCGAATTTTTAACGAAAAGATGACAAAGAGAATTACCAACAAGCAAATAACGGATGTTCGGGCTATGTACATTGCCGGTTCGACCATCAAGAATATTATGGATAAAACGGGAATCCGTTCGGAGCAAACTGTTTACCGGATTTTGGATGATTTGAAAATCGCCCGTCGGTCGAAGTTCTGTCCGTTAAAAAAAACAATTTCTTTCGAGGAGGATGTTGCGCCTTACGTTGAGAAGGCGGAAAATGCCTCTGCATTTGTCTGTGAGTGTATCAGAGAGGCTGTGAAAAAATACCATCTCAGGGAAACTAACTCGGATGGATCACAGTCGCAAGGTGCCGGAAAAACCGACTGAAGTTAATAAAATTAAATTCGGTTGTGAAGGTGAAGAAAATTACGTAACTCTGCATCAGACATCTGGTGCTTCTTGAAACCGACTGCCAGAACAAGTCTTGACTATTACAAATTATTAGGTTGATGTTGCCTTCTTTTTGAGAGGTTTTTCAACTTTTGCACGGGGGAACTATACCCCCGTGTTTTTTTGTAGTATCGTAGGTTGGTAGTTCGAGGAATAATGGCTATGAAAATAAAACCTCTCTATAATGCCCCTTCAAATCGTTTTGTTTCCTCATGGACAGGCATTGTATCTCCTTTTAGATACTTGTTTGTAGTCGAGATGTCTGTATGTCTTGCTTGATCTCGTGCAATGACAATACCTTCTGCATTGGCTAAATCCCTGATTCCCGAATCCTTTAGGGAGTAAAATTGATAATTGTTGGGGAATTTCAAAGCCAACCTCACTTTGTTGAAATACTCCCTGAATATACGCGAATCAGCTTTCTTCTCTGAAGGCTTAAAATCCCGTCCGAACAAATAGCAATGTGAAGGGTTCTTGAATATGTCAAGATCAACCATCAACTCTACGAGCTTTTTATTTAGGCCTACCATCCCATCTCGCCGGTTTTTCGATATCGCCGACGAAATAAATACTTTCTGCTCTGATAGGTAAATATCTTTCAATTGGATGTTGCTGAGTTCATCTGGACGAATGAAAGTGTAATACTCCATCTGACACGCCAGTAAGTAATGCTTATTTGTCTTTTCCAAATAATCCTTAAGTCTGATTAAATCGTTCTTGCACAATGGAGCTCTGAATTTATCCTCTTCAGCAAGGCTTTTGATGTTCTCTATAGGATTTCTTTCGATGTACTTTTTCTCCATCAGCCATGTGCTGAAAGCCGATAACCATGTTCGATAGTTGTTTCTCGTCCTTGCCGACGAGTCGCGGTCGAGTAAAATGTAGTCGAGGAAATCACCGACAAACGCCTGATCAAACTGATACATATAAAGAATAGACAATCCCCGCTCCTGGTTATACTCCAATAGCGTCTTCATTTTAGACTGATAGTCGTAATACGTTTTAGGTTTGAGCGTCTTGGCCAGTGTGAGTTTTTTGATATACTTGAGATAACCCTCTGCTACCTCTTCGAATTGTGCGTAGTGCCTGCTTGATGATGCATCTGCCCAGGGATTCCATCCTTTTTTGAGCAAGTTGGTGGTGTTCGCTATGATTTCTGCGGCCCGGCTTTTTTGATCCGACTTCTTTCGAATCGAATCGAGCATGATTTTCTTCCGGCGCATCCGTCCTTCTGCAGGGTCGAAGCAGGTGAAATCTACATAGCAATTCTTGCCGGTGGAGTGTAATTTGGGGTAAGTGTAGGAGATCAGTTCGTTACGAACGCTCCCTTTGCGTTTTTGTGACAACATTTTTTTTATACATTTTTCGAGCTCGAAAATGTATAACGTTAATAATCATCCATGCAGTGTCCGAATTTTGTCCGACCACTTAAAAGAAATTCGGGGATAAAATTTTGAATAACAATATTTTATCCCCGATTAAGTTGCGGAGGCCTGACTCGAACAGACGACCTTTGGGTTATGAGCCCAACGAGCTACCAACTGCTCCACTCCGCGATGTTTACGGCTGCAAAGGTACGGCTTTTTGCGGAACAACCAAATAAATTGTGCATTATTTTTGCCGGAACCTTGAAAATAAAACCTATTCTGCTGAAAATGAACCCTCGTTCCGAACGATGGAAAAAAGCCGGTTTCTCCGATGCAAAGCGGGTGCCCAAACAAGAAATCCGTCCGATTTCTTGCTCGGTCGCAAGAAATACACTACTTTTGCTCAAAATATTCCACACTGTGCAATTTGAATAAAAAATGGCCGTATCCAAAACAAGAGCGAAATTAGTAGACGTAGCCCGCCAGCTGTTTGCGAAAGTGGGAGTGGAGAATACGACCATGAACGACATTGCACTGGCCTCGAAAAAAGGGAGGCGGACGCTTTACACCTATTTTAAAAGCAAAGACGACATTTATTGGGCTGTGGTGGAATCGGAACTGGACATGCTTTCGGACATGATAAAACGGGTGGCCGAAAAAGAAATCTCTCCCGACGAAAAGATATTGGAAATGATTTTTACCCGGCTGGATGCCGTAAAGGAAGTGGTGTACCGAAACGGAACTTTGCGGGCCAACTTTTTCAGAGACATCTGGCAGGTGGAAAAAATCCGGAAGAGATTTGACGCCAGAGAAATACAACTCTTCAAAACCGTATTGCTCGAAGGACAGGAAAAAGGCGTGTTCTGCATTGATGATGTGGACATGTTGGCGGCCGTGGTTCACTATTGCGTGAAAGGCATCGAAGTGCCTTACATTCGCGGAACCATAGGAGCCAATCTCGACGATGAAACAAGCAAAAAATACGTGGCCAACATCGTGTTGGGCGCACTACAACGAAGAATAAACTAATTAATTTATTGTAACATGAAATTATTAGACGGAAAAACCGCCATTGTGACAGGAGCCGCACGCGGCATTGGCAAAGCGATTGCCTTGAAATTCGCCGCCGAAGGCGCAAACATTGCATTTACGGACCTCATGATGGACGAAAACGCGGAGAACACCAAAAAAGAAATAGAAGCCTTGGGTGTGAAAGCCAAAGGCTATGCTTCCAATGCGGCATCCTTTGAAGATACGGCCAAAGTCGTGGAAGAAATTCATAAAGATTTCGGACGCATCGACATACTGGTGAACAATGCAGGCATCACCCGCGACGGATTGATGATGAGAATGAGCGAGCAGCAGTGGGATATGGTAATCAATGTCAATTTGAAGTCGGCCTTCAATTTCATCCATGCTTGCACGCCCGTGATGATGCGCCAGAAGTCGGGAAGCATCATCAACATGGCCTCCGTGGTCGGCGTACACGGCAATGCCGGACAATCCAACTATGCCGCATCCAAGGCGGGCATGATTGCTCTGGCTAAATCCATTGCGCAGGAACTCGGCTCTCGCGGAATCCGTGCCAACGCCATTGCCCCGGGATTCATCCAAACCGACATGACAGCCGCCCTCTCGGACGAGGTTCGTGAAGAATGGGCGAAGAAAATTCCTCTGCGTCGCGGCGGTACACCCGAAGATGTGGCCAACATCGCCACTTTCCTTGCCTCGGATATGGCTTCGTACGTGACGGGACAAGTGATTCAGGTAGACGGTGGCATGAATATGTAAGCCAAGCTGTGCATGACAGTTGTTTACGAAGACAATCATGTTATCGTAGTCAGCAAGACCGCTTCCGAGATTGTTCAAGGAGATAAAACGGGCGATACGCCGCTTTCGGAAACCGTAAAGCAGTATCTGAAAGAGAAGTACGGAAAACCCGGCAATGTCTTCATCGGTGTGACCCACCGCCTTGACCGTCCCGTGAGCGGGCTTGTCGTTTTGGCTAAAACAAGCAAGGCGTTGGCGCGACTCAACGAGATGTTTCGCACGGGTGAGGTGAAGAAAACCTATTGGGCCATAGTAAAAAACATGCCCGAAGAGCCCGAAGGAGAACTTGTGCATTACCTCGTACGCAACGAAAAACAAAACAAAAGCCATGCATACGAACGCGAAGTGCCCCACAGCAAAAAAGCCGTCTTGCACTATCGGCTCATTGCCCGTTCGGACAACTATTATTTGCTGGAGATCGATCTGAAGACGGGACGCCATCATCAGATACGCTGCCAGTTGGCCAAGATGGGATGCCCCATCAAGGGCGATTTGAAATACGGAGCCGCCCGTTCCAATCCGGATGGAAGCATCTGCCTGCATGCGCGGCGGGTGCAGTTCGTACATCCCGTATCCAAAGAACCGATAGACTTGGAAGCGCCGCTTCCGGCCGGCAACCTGTGGAAAGGATTCGGGGTGGAATGAATGGTTGCGACGGCGGATGATTCGCGAGAAAAACGATTCATTAACATCAAGATAAATTATGAAAAAAGCACTATTCATCGGAAGTCTCGCGCTGGTCTGCGGATTGGCGGCTTGTAAGAAACCTGTAAAGAACAATGAAATGGAAAAAGGAACATTGATAAAAATCGAAACCACTGCGGGCGATATTACGGTAAAGCTCTATGACGATACGCCGAAGCACCGCGACAACTTCCTGAAGCTGGTGAACGAAGGTGTCTACGAAGGCGTGTTGTTTCATCGTGTCATCAAGGACTTCATGATTCAGGCCGGCGACCCGGATTCGAAAAAAGCGGAGAAAGGAGCCATGCTCGGTGCGGGCGACGTGGGTTATACCCTTCCGGCCGAATTTGTTTATCCCAAATACTTTCATAAAAGAGGGGCGTTGTCTGCCGCACGTCAGGGAGACAATGTGAATCCGGAGAAAGAATCGTCAGGCTGCCAGTTCTACATCGTGACCGGGAAAGTGTTCAACGACTCTACGTTGCTCTCCATGGAACATCGCAAAAATGAAGATAAAGTAACGGCTGTTTTCAACGCTCTGGCCCAAAAGCACATGAAGGAAATCTACAAGATGCGTAAGGCGAATGATGAAGATTCGCTCTATGCCTTGCAGGAAAAACTCTTTGCCGAAGCTCAGCAAGAAGCGGCCAAGCAACCCGACTTCCGGTTCACTCCCGAACAGATTGCCGCTTATACCACTCTCGGAGGTACGCCTCATCTGGACGGAGAATATACCGTATTCGGTGAAGTGACCGAAGGAATGGACGTCGTCGATAAGATTCAGCAGGTGAAAACCGACCGCAATGACCGCCCTGTCGAAGACGTGAAGATTGTAAAAGTGACGAAACTCTGAGAAGTGATTATCCATAAACATACGCTGACCAACGGTTTGCGGCTGGTACATGTACAAGATGAGAGCACCCAAATGGTTGCTCTCAATCTTCTCTACGATGTCGGTGCTCGCGACGAAGATCCCGAGCATACGGGGTTCGCCCATCTGTTCGAGCATCTGATGTTCGGAGGTTCCCTCCATATACCCGACTATGACACTCCGCTCCAACTGGCCGGAGGAGAGAACAACGCATGGACCAATAACGACGTCACGAACTATTACCTCACCATTCCCCGACAGAATGTGGAAACGGGCTTTTGGCTGGAGTCCGATCGCATGCTCGGTCTTGCTTTCAGCGAACGCAGTCTGGAGGTGCAGCGCGGGGTGGTGATGGAAGAATTCAAGCAACGTTGTCTGAACCGACCCTACGGAGATGTCTCCCATTTACTGCGCTCGTTGGCCTATCGCGTGCATCCGTATCGGTATCCCACCATCGGAAAGGAACTTTCGCACATAGAAAAGGCAACCCTCGATGAGGTGAAAGCTTTCTTTTTCCGCCATTATGCCCCCAATAATGCCGTTCTGGCCGTGACGGGAAATATCTCTTTCGAAGAAACCGTGTCGTTGACCGAAAAATGGTTCGGTCCGATTCCTCGTCGCGAAGTACCCGTGCGAAACTTACCGAAAGAACCCTTGCAGACGGAAGAACGCCGGCTGACTGTGGAGCGTCCCGTCCCTTTGGATTCGCTGTTCATGGCCTATCGCATGTGCGACCATTTCCATTCCGATTATTACGCTTACGATATTCTTTCCGATGTGTTGAGCAACGGAAAATCCAGTCGGTTCAATCAACGGTTGGTGCAAGAGCGGCACATCTTTTCCGGTATCGATGCGTATATCTCCGGCAGTTTGGACGAAGGTTTGTTCCATATTGCGGGCAAACCTGCCGAGGGTGTGTCGCTGGAGCAAGCCGAAGCCGCCGTATGCGAAGAATTGCAACGGCTGAGGCAGGAACGGATCGGCGAACAGGAATTGGAAAAAGTAAAGAATAAGTTTGAATCGACACATATTTTCGGCAACATCAATTACCTGAACGTGGCTACGAATCTGGCCATGTTCGAGCTGATGGGCGACGCGGAACAGTTGAACCGAGAGGTGGAGCGTTACCGCACCGTCAGCGCCGAGCAGTTGCAAAAGGTTGCTCAACATGCTTTCCGCCCGGAAAACAGTGTGGTGTTGCATTACAGGAAAAAAACTCATGCTTGATTCATACCGATCTCATTACAAAGCCCTCGTCAAACTGGGCTTCCCCATTATCGTGGGGCAAGCCGGCATGATTGTATTGGGATTTGCCGATACGTTGATGATTGGACATCACAGTACGGACGAGTTGGCCGCCGCCGCGTTTGTCAATAACCTGTTCAATTTTGTCATCATCTTTGGCATGGGATTCTCTTACGGATTGACTCCCGTTGTCAGTGAGTACTACGGTACTCGCCGACCGGCTCAGGCCGGTCAGGCTCTTCGTTGCAGCTTGTTGGTCAATGTGTTGCTGGCGCTTGTTCTCACCGGCTTGATGTCCCTCGTTTACCTCAACGTGGAACGCTTGGGGCAACCGGAGTCGCTGATTCCTCTCATTAAACCCTATTTTCTCATACTTCTTGCTTCGCTCGTTCCGCTGATGGCGTTCAATGCTTTCAAACAGTTTACCGATGGAATCACGGATACACGGACGGGCATGTGGATTCTGTTGGGAGGGAATGTCTTGAATATCATAGGCAACTATCTGCTCATTTACGGAAAAGCAGGCTTCCCCGAACTGGGTTTGTCAGGGGCCGGCATCAGTACGCTGGTTTCCCGCATCGTGATGTCGGTTGTTTTTGCGGGTGTGTTTCTGCATGGGCGGAAGTATGCCGGCTACAAAGCCGGATTCTTGGGCTTAGGATGGTCGAAGCCGTTGTTGCGAAGGCTTTCCCTGTTGGGTTATCCCGTTGCGCTCCAGATGGGAATGGAATCCTCGGCTTTCAACCTGAGCACGATTATGGTGGGCTGGATCGGAGCTTTGGCGTTGGCTTCCCATCAGGTGATGCTGACCGTCTCTCAGTTCACTTTCATGATGTTCTACGGGTTGGGGGCGGCAGTGGCCATCCGCGTGAGTTATTTCAAAAGTCAGCACGATACGGTCCACGTGCGTCGCGCAGCCACGGCCGGTTTCCATCTGATGCTGCTGTTGGGCGTCATACTTTGTTCCGTTATCTTCATTTTACGTTCGCATTTGGGCGGTTGGTTCACCGACAATCCCGAAGTTTCTGCCACAGTGACTTTGCTTGTTCTCCCGTTCTTTGTCTATCAGTTCGGCGACGGGTTGCAAATCAGCTACGCCAATGCTTTGCGAGGCATTTCGGACGTGAAGCCGATGATGGTGATTGCCTTCATTGCCTATTTCGTCATCTCGTTGCCGATGAGCTATTTGTTCGGCATCGTTCTGGGATGGGGAGTCGTGGGCATCTGGACGGCCTATCCTTTTGCGTTGACCAGTGCGGGTTTGATGTTCTGGTATCGTTTCCACAGAAAGACGCGGGAGGTGTGAGTTTGAGCCGTCATGCTTCTTTCTCCGCCAATGTGTTTTTCCGCACGGAGCATTTCCTTTTCTTGCCCATTTTATCTTCTTCTTCCGCATGAAATGATTCGTTGGTCTGCACCCAAACGAAAAAGAACGTGCACTCCGACGAAAAAGCGAGTGCAGACCCACGAATCATTTTCTGTATCCGCGGGCTTTACTTTCCGCATTGCGAGGAAAAATGCGTTGCTGTTTTCTGTGCTTCTCGGTTTTATTTATTTATTTTGCGGTAGTTATGTAGTCTTTTGAACCCCGATCGGATGAGAAAAAAGTGGATAAAATGGACGGGCATCGTCGTGCTGACTCCCATCGTGCTTTTTGTGCTGTTGATGGCGTTGCTCTATGTCCCTCCGGTTCAGAACCTGTTGAGGCGGGAGGCCACGGCTTATGCGTCGGAGGCTACGGGCATGGATATCCGTGTCGAACGGTTGGATTTGCGCTTTCCGTTGACTTTGCTGGTCCGGGGCGTACAGGTGATCAGGCAGCCCGATACTTTGCTCACTCTCGAAAGCCTGCGGGTAAAGGTGCAGGCTTTGCCTTTGCTGAAAGGCAAGGTGGTGGTAGACTACGTTACCCTCAAACAAGGCTCCGTAAACACTGCGGATCTCATTAAAACGATGCGCCTGAAGGGAGAAATCGGTCGTTTTCATTTGAACAGCCGTTCGATAGACCTCTCTGACGAGACGGCTTTTGTCAATCTGGTGGAACTGACGGATGCCCGTGTCCGTCTGGCATTGAATGATACGGTGCAGACGCCCGGAGACAGTGCTTCGACGCCGGTGAACTGGCGGATAGACGTGCGGCGTTTGCAGCTGAAGAATGTCGATTTCTTCATGGAACAGTCTTCGGACAGTATGCGGATTTCGACCGTGCTGCCTGCTTTGGAGGCGGAAGGGGCCACCATCGACCTGCGTGACGGGATGTATGCGCTGAACCTGCTGCGCTTGACCGACGGGAAAGCCGGTTACCGGACGGGCGATGCTCCCCCCGACGAAGGTTTCGATGCTTCGCACATTGTCGTTCGCGACGTCAACATCGGGCTGGATTCCCTCTACTACCGTCAGCGTCAGGTGAATGCCGTAATCCGGGAGTTGCGGCTGAATGAACGTTCGGGGCTGAGTATTGCTTCGCTCACCGGGCATTTGCAGGCCAACGATACCGTGGTGCGGATTCCTTATTTCGATTTGCAGACGCCCCATTCCGCCGTCAGTCTTCGTGCTCACGCTTCGTGGCCCATGCCCGAGCCTTCGTTGAAGAGCCGGCTGACCACCCGTTTGGATGCTTACATCGGCAAGGAAGACGTGATGCGCTTTATCGGGGCCTTGCCCAAGGAATTTCAAGAAGCCTATCCCTTCCGCCCCATTACGTTGCATTTGGGCACTGAGGGCAATCTGAATGAGTTGAAAATCAATCCCTTCACCTTGGCTCTTCCGGGTGCGTTCATGCTGAAAGGCGACGGAACTCTCCGCTTCCTGACCGATTCGCTGAGTCGTTCGGGCGAGGTGAACATCGACTTGTCCACCGGCAACCTCGATTTCCTGACCGCTTTAGCCGGTCCGCCCGATGGCTCGATAACCATTCCCGACAGTTTGTCGCTGACCGGCAAACTGTCCGTGCAAGGCAATCGTTACGCCGCCGATGTCCGTTTGCGCGACGGTGGCGGCTACGTTCATCTGTCCGGGCATGCCCTCTCCGGAAGCGAAACTTACACCGCCCGCTTGAAAGCGGCAAACATAGACTTGCATCGTTTTCTTCCGAAAGATTCGCTTTACGAACTCTCGTTCTCGGGCGAAGCAGAGGGAAGAGGATGGGATTTCGCATCGCCTCGTGCTTTCATGCGCGGCCGGCTTGCGCTCGACAGCCTGCACTACGGACGCTACCGGGTTGCGCATGTGCAAATGACGGGCAGTTTGAAAAATCGACTGCTCACCGCACAACTGACGAGCGATAATGAGTTGCTGCGAATGACTGCCGATGCCGAATACGCAATGGGGCGCAACTATTGGGACGGGCGGCTCAAAGCCGACATACGGCAGTTGAACGTTTACGATTTGAGGCTGGTGTCTCGCCCCTTCAAGGAAGATCTTTCGCTCCGCTTGGAGGCCGAAGCCCGCCAAAGCACCGTGCGCATTTGGGCGGAGACAGGCGATTTGAGTCTGGACGTGAACATCGGCGAGAATGCGCAGGAACTCATTCGCCGTTCCGACCGCCTCGCCCATATCCTGAAAGAACAGATCGAGCGAAAACGGCTCGACCATGCCGAACTTCGCCGGGAGCTTCCGTACGCCACGGTGGCGTTCACTGCCGGAAAAGAAAATCCGCTGGCTTATTATCTGGCCGACAAAGACATCGCTTTCGCCGACGCCTCCCTGCATCTCGTCGCCGGGCCGCAGAGCGGAATGAACGGTCGGGCGTTCATGCACACTTTGAAGGTCGATACGTTTCAACTCGACACGTTGTATCTTGTGGTGAAACAGGATACGTCTCGTCTTCACTTTCACACGGGAGTCGTCAACGGCCCGCGCAATCCTCGCATCGCGTTTTCGGCTTCGGTGCGTGGAGAAGTGCGGAACGAAGATGCCGAACTTCTGGCTGAGTTTAAGAATGGTGCGGGCGAAAGAGGACTGTTGCTTGGGCTCAACGCCCGTCCGTTGACCTTATCCAACGGCAAGGGAGACGGACTGATTTTTCATCTCATACCCGAGAATCCCGTGGTCGCTTTCCGTGAGTTTCATTTCAACGACGAACACAACTGGCTCTATCTGCACAACAACATGCGCGCCTATGCCAATATCGACATGGTCGATAAAGAAGGCATGGCTGTTCGTTTGCAGTCCGTGTCCGAAGACACGCTTTCGTTGCAGAACATGAATGTGGAGTTGCGTCGTCTCCGCTTGGACGACATCAGCCGGTTGCTTCCCTATTATCCCGAATTTGGCGGCATGCTTACGGCCGAGGCGCATTTTAAGCAAACCGAAAAAGAACTTCAGCTGTCCACCGAAGTCTTTATGGACGAACTGATCTACGAACGGCAGCGTGTGGGCGATGTGACCGTAGGGGCCACGTGGCTCCCGGGTGAAAAAGGCAGACAGTATATGAATGGCTATTTGGCTTACGAACAGGAAGAAGTGTTCATTGCCGACGGAAAACTCATGCCTACGCCCATCGGGAAAGACAGCCTCGAAGTCAGTGCTTCGTTCACGCGTTTTCCGCTTAAAGTGGCCAACGCTTTCATCCCCGACGGAATTGTTGCACTGGCCGGACACCTGAACGGAGAAGTGAACATCACGGGCAGCACGGAAAGTCCCTCGGTCGGCGGGGAACTGATGCTCGACAGCACATCGGCCTACTCTCGTGCGTATGCGGTTAACTTCAAACTCGACAACCGTCCGATTCAAGTAACGGACAACCGGATGACTTTCGACCGATTTGCCATTTATACCACTTCAAAGAATCCGTTTACCGTGGATGGGTATGTCGACTTCCGCGACATGAGCCGACCGATGGTCAATCTGAACATGTTGGCCACCGACTTTACTTTGCTCGATGCCAAACGCACCCGCGAAAGCGTGGTTTACGGCAAAGTGCTGACGGACTTCCGGGCCATGTTGCGCGGTCCGTTGGACGGGCTGGTGTTGCGCGGCAACATGAATCTGCTGGGCAGTACGGACGTGTCGTACATCTTGGCCGACTCTCCGCTGACCGTGCAAGACCGCTTGGGAAGCCTCGTGACCTTTACCTCGTTCAGCGATACCCTCGAAACGGCTGCCCAAGAAACGCCCGCCGTTTCGTTGGGCGGATTGGATATGAATATGATGGTGCACATCGATCAGTCCGTTCGCGTGAAAGTCGATCTGGACTTGAACACCGGCGACCGCGTGGAGCTTGAGGGCGGTGGAGACTTGACCATGAAGTACACGCCCCAGGGCGATTTGTCGCTTACGGGACGTTACACCATGACGGGCGGCATGATGAAATACGCGCTTCCGGTCATTGCGGCCAAGGAGTTTGAAATCACGAACGGAAGTTACATCGAGTGGACGGGCGACCCCATGAATCCCCGACTGAACTTCAGAGCGAGCGACAACATTCGGGCTTCCGTGGCCGATGACGATGACGGAGGAACGCGTTCGGTCAACTTCCAAGTGGCTGTCGTTGCCAAGAACCGCCTGAGCGACATCGAATTTTCGTTCGATGTTTCTGCCCCCGAGGACGCGGCGATACAGAATGAACTGACGGCCATGGGCGCGGAAGAGCGTGGAAAGCAAGCACTCTATATTATGGTGGCGAAAACCTATATGGGCAACAGTGCGGCTTCGGGAGGAAGTGCCTTGAATATGGGAACTGCGCTGAATTCCGTGCTGAGCAGCCAGATAAACTCCCTGATGGGCAACCTGAGGAACGCGAGCTTCTCGCTTGGTGTGGATGAATATGACGATACCGACGCCGGAGGCAAGCGGACGGATTACAGTTTCCGCTATTCGCAACGTTTCTTCAACAACCGCATCCGTATCGTTATCGGAGGCAAGGTTTCCACCGGTGCGAATGTGACGAATGACGCCGAATCTTTCATCGACAACGTTTCGCTCGAATACCGTCTCGATTCGGAAGGAACACGCTACGTCCGTCTCTTTTACGACAAGAACTACGAAAGCGTGCTCGAAGGAGAGATAACCGAAGCCGGTGTCGGCCTCGTGTTGCGAAAGCGGTTGGATAAATTGAGTGAGTTATTCATTTTCAGAAGAAGGAAAAAGCAATGAAAAAGATATGCTTGAGTTTTCGGACGGCTGTTGCATTCGGCTTGTGCTTCGTCTTATCCGCCTGTTCGCTGACGCGAAATCTCCCCGAGGGCGAAGTGCTTTATACGGGGCAGCGGACAACGGTCGTCGACAAACAGAACACACGCTTGGGAGAAACCGCTTTGGCCGAAGTCGATGCCGCTCTCGGCAAGACGCCGAGTACGAAGATGATGGGCGGATTTCTGCCCATTCCTTTCAAAGTCTGGATGTACAACGACTTCGTGAATAGCAAAAAAGGCTTGGGAAAGTGGCTGTTCAATCGCTTTGCCGCCAATCCGCCGGTCTTTGTCGATGCGCTGAATCCCGAACTGCGCGCCAAGGTGGCCACCAACATCCTGAAGGACTATGGCTATTTCAACGGCAAAGTCGACCACGAAGTGATTTATTCCGGGAAAGACAGTCTGAAAGCCTCCGTGCATTACACGGTAAACATGCGGCAGCCGTACTTCATCGATACGGTCTACTACCGCAATTTCGCTCCCGCACCCTTGTCGATTATCGAACGTGCCCGTCGTTTCTCCTATATAGAGCGGGGCGAACAATTCAATGTGGTGGAGCTCGACGAAGAGCGTACCCGCATCAGCTCTCTGCTCCGCAACCGGGGCTATTATTACTTCCGCTCCGATTATCTGACCTATCAGGCGGATACCACTCTTGTGCCCGGCGGACACATCAGCCTGCGCCTGCAACCTGTTGCCGGGCTTCCCGAAGCTGCACAGCGTCCGTATTATGTCGGCGATAAATCCGTGTATCTGATGGGAAAAAACAACGAAAGGCCGACCGACAGCCTCCGCTATCTCGACATGGATATCCACTACCATAAGAAGTTGAAAGTCCGCCCGTCTATGCTCTATCGCTGGATGAATTACCAGTCGTATGTGCGTAATCCGCAGATACGTTCCGCATTCGGATCGGGACTGTACAGTCAGCATCGGCATGAACAGGTGCAGGAGAAGATCAATCAGCTCGGCATATTCAGCTTTACGGATTTCAGTTATACGCTTCGTGACACCACGGCTACCTGCGACACTCTCGACGTGCGTCTGATTGCGGCTCTCGCCAAACCCATGGATGCCGAACTCGAATTGAGCGCGGTAACCAAGAGCAACGACCAGATGGGACCCGGAGGATCGTTCGGCATAACACGCTACAATGTTTTCGGAGGCGGAGAAAGCTGGAATGTGAAGTTGAAAGGCTCGTACGAATGGCAGACGGGAGTGGGAACGAGAAACACGTTGCTCAACAGTTGGGAAATCGGTCTTTCTTCGTCGCTCACCTTTCCGCGTGTGCTGTTTCCCGGTCTGACGAAACGAGAGTTCGATTTCCCCGCCACGACCGTTTCCGTGTGTATGCCAATCAACTGAACCGCGCCAAATATTACAAACTTCTGTCGTTCGGGGGAAATGTGACCTACGAAGCCAAAACCAATCGCAGAAGTAAGTACAGCCTTACGCCTTTCAAACTTACGTTCAACGTTCTTCAACACCTTTCGGACGAATTTATCGTCCTTGCGGCCGCCAATCCCGCCCTCTATGTCAGTCTGCTCGATCAGTTCATCCCGTCGATGGAGTACACTTATACATTCGACAACGCTTCGCAGCGAGGGGTGCGTCATCCCGTTTGGTGGCAGTCGACCGTGGCTTCGGCGGGGAATCTCACTTCGGTGATCTACCGTGCTTTTGGGCGTTCTTTCAAGGAAGAGGGTAAGACATTGCTTGGTGTTCCTTTTGCGCAATTCATCAAGTTAAGTTCGGAATACCGCTATCTATGGAACATGGACAAGAACAACCGTGTGGCCGCCCGCGCGGCTTTGGGGGCGATTTTCTCTTACGGAAACTCCACGATAGCTCCTTACAGCGAGCAGTTCTATGTGGGCGGGGCGAACAGCATACGGGCGTTCACCATCCGAAGCATAGGACCGGGAGGTTTTCTGCCTGAAGACACTCGTTATTCCTACCTCGATCAGACGGGTACTTTTCGCATGGAGGCCAACGTCGAGTATCGTTTCCGCATCTTCAAAGATCTGTGGGGAGCGATTTTTCTGGACGCGGGCAACGTGTGGTTGTTGCGTAGCGACGAAAATCGTGCCGATTCGCAACTTCATTTGAGCACCCTGCCCAAGCAGATTGCTTTGGGAACGGGAGGCGGTTTGCGCTACGACATGGGGCTTCTGGTGTTCCGAATCGACGCGGGGCTTCCTTTGCACATGCCCTACGACACGGAACGAAGCGGTTATTTCAACGTTCCCGGCGCATTTTTCAAGCAGGCGGCGTTTCATTTTGCCATAGGTTATCCCTTCTGAACGGTTTTTTGTGTACTTTTGCTTCGCACAAACGAACGAATGAAATCAATCGTAATCTTTAAATATCATCCCTTATGAAACCTACATTATTTTTGCTGGCTGCCGGAATGGGAAGCCGCTACGGAGGTCTGAAACAGTTGGACGGACTGGGACCGAACGGTGAAACCATCATGGACTATTCGATCTACGATGCCATTAAAGCCGGCTTCGGCAAATTGGTATTTGTCATCCGCAAGGACTTCGAGCAAGACTTTCGGGATAAGATTCTTTCCAAATACGAAAGCCACATTCCCTGCGAATTGGTGTTTCAGTCCATCGACGCCTTACCCGAAGGCTTCACTTGTCCCGAAGGCCGTGAGAAACCTTGGGGAACGAACCATGCCGTGATGATGGGGGCCGACGTCATCAAAGAACCGTTTGCCGTTATCAACTGCGACGATTTCTACGGGCGAAACTCTTACGAGGCCATGGGCAAATTCCTGTCGGCCTTGCCCGAAGGTTCTGAAAACGTGTATTCCATGGTCGGTTTCCGTGTGGGAAATACGCTGAGCGAAAGCGGAACCGTGTCGCGCGGCATTTGCAGCACCAATGAGAAAGGACTGCTGACCTCTGTCGTGGAGCGCACCAAAATACAACGTATGGACGGCGAGGTGAAATACGTCGGTGATGACGGAGAATGGGTGACCACGCCGGAAAACACTCCCGTAAGCATGAATTTCTGGGGATTCACGCCCGATTATTTTGCTTACAGCAAAGAGTTCTTCGCGACCTTTCTTAGCGATCCGAAAAACATGGAAAATCTCAAGAGCGAGTTTTTCATTCCCCTCATGGTGGATAAGCTGATCAACGACGGAACGGCTACCGTAGAGGTACTCGATACGACGAGCAAATGGTTCGGCGTCACTTATCCCGAAGATCGCCGGAGCGTGGTCGAAAAGATTCAGGCGTTGATCGACGCGGGTGAATATCCTCAAAGACTGTTCTGAACAAAATCCCGGTTTGCAGTATCGTCTCAAGACGGAAAGAGGCCGTAACCTTTCGTGGTTGCGGCTTTTTTCGTAAGCATAAGAAGACGGGTTGTGTTGTACGCTCCTCTGTGTGCCAAGCTCCGAGGAAGGGAACGAAAGGGGGAGGTGAAACGGTGTGCAGCGATTGTCTTCTGCCTGTTCACCGTTTAGTTCCTTTCTCCGCATGAATCTATTCGTCGGCCTGCACCTTCTTTTTCGTCGGCCTGCACCCGTTTTTTCGTCGGAGTGCACGCTCTTTTTCGTTTGGGTGCAGGCAAACGAATAATTTTAGGCGTGCGAAAGCCTTATTCTCTTCGGCGGAAAAAAGTGACGGATGCGGTGAAAGTGTCTTCGTGCCCGAAGTTCATTCTTACCTCGACTGTCTGTTTCTTCGACAAAAAAGTCCGATTTTCCGCCATGTCGTTGCGGGCGACTTTCTTGTCGCAATATCGTACATCCGTTGGCGATGCAAGATTTATCTTTGCCGAAGAAAAGTCAGGAAACTGCGAACCTTAAACATTCAGACATGAATACATTAAGTAAAACCGTAATGCTGATTGTCCTCGCCGGGCTGTTTTGCGAAGGTTGCAACATCTTTCACCGGACCTCTGTGGCGAATGGCATGAACAGGGTGAGGGCGGCACAAACTCTGGATTCTCTCTTCAAATACTATTCCTGCCCGAACTCTGTGCTGCTCTTTGAGAACTTTCCCAACCGGATTCAGGATTACCGCCCGTCTTACCTTGCCGGAGAGGATGCGGAGAAAAATGCGTCGGCTCCCGTTCAATACGCTTATCTGTGGCCTTACTCGGGGACTTTCTCCGCCGTTTGCGCACTGCTTTCCGCCGAACGGAAGGAGGAGTGGAAGACTTTGCTCGATGACAGGGTGTTGAAGGGTTTGGATGAATATTTCGACGACAGCCGAAGTCCGTCGGCCTATTCTTCCTATTTAAAGAGCGGAAAACCGTCCGACCGTTTTTATGACGACAACATCTGGCTGGGCATCGACTTTGTCGATCTTTATGCCTTGACGGCCGATGAACGTTATCTGCAACGGGCGCAGCTCCTTTGGCGGTTTATAGAAAGCGGCATGGACGAAAAATTGGGAGGCGGTATTTATTGGTGCGAACAAAAGAAAGAATCGAAAAACACGTGCAGCAATGCACCGGCCTCGGTATTCGCCTTGAAGCTGTATCGGGCCACTCGGCGCGAAGAGTACCTGTCGCAGGGGCGCAATCTCTACGAGTGGACCAAAAACTGTTTGCAAGATACGGTCGACGGTCTGTATTACGACAATATTTCGCTGACGGGCAAAGTCGAGAAACACAAATACGCTTACAATAGCGGCCAGATGATGCAAGCCGCAGCCCTGCTTTACGGCATTACCCGTGAAGAACATTTTCTGAACGACTCGCGCCGGTTGGCCGATGCCTGTCACCGTTATTTTTTCAGGGACTTCTCCGCCGCAGACGGCACGCGTTTTCATCTTCTGAAAAAGGGAGACGTGTGGTTTCATGCGGTAATGATGAGAGGATTCGCCGAACTCTATCTCATCGACGGAAACGGGAAGTATCTCGATTCCTTCCGCAAGAGTCTGGACTACGCATGGGAACATGCACGTACACCGAACGGACTGTTTCATACGGACTTCAGCGGCAACACGAAGGATGAACGAAACTGGCTGCTGACGCAAGCCGCCGTGGTGGAAATGTACGCCCGTCTGGCTATGATGAACGACATTCGATAAGGTATAATCACATAAACTTTCTCAACATGAAGAAAAAGAACATCGGACTGATTGTGGCTTCCCTGTTGTCGACGCAGCTTTGCGCGCATGCCTACGAAGCGGTGGCCGAAAGGGATAACACGCTGGTTGTCAATGAATCCTTGCGTCAGGCTGTCTTCAAGAGCAATCGTCCTCGCAAGAAAAACAGGCTGTTTACTTCCCCTGCCGTGGAGGCCGAAATCGTTCGGGTGAAACAACTGCTGGGCGACACGAAGCTGGCTTGGATGTTCGAGAACTGTTTCCCGAACACCTTGGACACCACGGTACATCCCCGAAAGCGAAAAGGAAAGAACGACACCTTTGTTTATACGGGAGACATTCACGCCATGTGGCTGCGCGATTCGGGCGCTCAGGTCTGGCCTTACGTGCAGCTGGCCGATAAAGATCCCGCGTTGAAGGATATGCTGGAAGGAGTCATCCGCCGCCAGTTCCTCTGCATCAACATCGATCCGTATGCCAATGCCTTCAACGACGGCCCGACGGGCGGCGAATGGATGAGCGACAAAACCGACATGCGCCCCGAACTGCATGAAAGGAAATGGGAAATCGACTCGCTGTGTTACCCCCTGCGGCTGGCCTATCGGTATTGGAAGGTTACGGGCGATGCTTCCGTCTTCGACGGGGAGTGGCTGAAAGCCGTGGCCAACATCCTGAAAACCTTTCGCGAACAGCAGCGCAAGGAAGGAGCGGGACCTTATCGCTTCCTGCGGAAAACCAGCCGGGCACTCGATACGCTGAACAACGACGGCCTGGGAGCACCCGTGTCGCCGGTCGGGCTGATCGTGTCTTCTTTTCGCCCGTCGGACGACGCAACCACCTTTCAGTTCCTGATTCCTTCCAACTTCTTTGCGGTGTCTTCCTTGCGAAAGGCGGCCGAAATACTCTCTGCCGTCAACAGGGAAGAGGCTTTGGCCGCTTCGTGCCGCGAATTGGCCGATGAGGTGGAGGCGGCCCTGATGAAGTATGCCACTTACGATCATCCGGAGTTTGGCACAATCTACGCTTTCGAGGTCGACGGATTCGGCAACCGGATGCTGATGGACGATGCCAATGTGCCGAGTTTGCTGGCCATGCCCTATTTGGGCGACGTTTCCGTGGACGATCCCATCTATCAGAATACCCGCCGTTTCGTGTGGAGCGAGAAGAATCCTTACTTCTTCCGCGGTAAGGCCGGCGAAGGAATAGGCGGCCCGCATGTCGGCTATGACATGATATGGCCTATGAGCATCATCATGAAAGCCTTCACAAGCCGCGACGACGAGGAAATAAAGGAATGCCTCCGGATGTTGGTCGACACCGATGCCGGAACCGGATTCATGCACGAGTCTTTTCACAAAGACAATCCCGCCAAGTTCACTCGTTCGTGGTTCGCTTGGGTCAACACCCTGTTCGGCGAGTTGATTCTGAAATTGGTCAATGAAGGGAAAACGGACTTGCTGCTCTCTGTGTCTAATCACTAAAAACAACGAATATAAAATGCCATGAAACGAATTTTGCTCATTGTTGTCGCGCTGTGTGGCGGATTGTGGGCCTCGGCTCAGAAGGAGTTCGAACCGGTGGACTATGTGAATCCGCTGACGGGAACACTCTCCAAGTTCGAACTGTCCACCGGCAATAACTATCCGGTAATTGCCCGCCCGTGGGGGATGAACTTCTGGACTCCTCAAACGGGAAACATGGGAGACGGATGGATGTACACCTACACGGCCGATAAGATTAAAGGTTTTAAGCAGACCCATCAGCCGAGCCCGTGGATGAACGACTACGGACAGTTTTCGCTGATGCCCGTCACAGGACGACCGGTTTTCGATCAGGAAAAACGCGCCAGTTGGTTCTCGCACAAGGCGGAAGTGGCAAAGCCTCACTATTATCGCGTCTATCTGGCCGATTATGACATCACCACCGAAATCACGCCCACCCAACGTGCGGCCATGTTTCGCTTCACCTTTCCGGAAAGCGAGCAGTCGCACGTCATTGTCGATGCTTTCGACAAGGGATCGTATGCGCGAATCATACCCGAACAGAATGCCATCATCGGCTACACGACCCGCAACAGCGGAGGAGTGCCGAAGAACTTCAAGAACTATTTTGTGGTGAAGTTCGACAAACCTTTCACGTACAAAGCCGTGGCTAAAGATCGCGACATAAACAGGAATGAAACCGAAGTGTCGGCCCATCATGCCGGAGCCGTTATCGGTTTTCCCACTCGCAAGGGCGAGCGGGTGCATGCTCTCGTGGCTTCTTCTTTCATCAGCTTCGAGCAGGCCTGGCTGAATCTGAAGGAAGTCGAAGGGCGTACTTTCGAGGAGTTGCAGGCCGACGGGCGGGAAGAATGGAACCGGGTGTTGGGGCGCATAGAGGTGGAAGGAGGAACCGATGCCCAGTTGCGCACCTTCTACTCCTGCCTGTGGCGTTCGTTGCATTTCCCGCGTCGCTTCCATGAAATCGACGCCGCCGGTAACCCCGTCCATTACAGCCCTTTCAACGGTCAAGTCTTGCCGGGCTATCTCTTTGCCGACACCGGTTTCTGGGATACGTTTCGCTGCCTTTTTCCTTTCCTGAATCTGGTCTATCCGTCGATGAGTCTGCAAATGCAGGAGGGGTTGGTCAATGCTTACAAAGAAAGCGGCTACCTGCCCGAATGGAGCAGTCCGGGACATCGGGATTGCATGATCGGACAGAACTCGGCATCGGTGGTGGCCGACGCTTACCTCAAGGGGCTGAGAGGATATGACGTGGAGGCACTTTGGAAAGCTGTAACCCACGGAGCGCATAACCATTTGGCGCATACGGCTTCGGGACGCTTGGGAGCCGACTATTACGACCGGCTGGGCTACATCCCCTGTAACGTCGGCATCGGCCAGAACGTGGCCCGGACGTTGGAGTATGCCTTCAACGATTGGAGCATCTACAAATTGGGCAAGGCTCTCGGCAAGCCCGAAAAAGAATGGAAAATGTACAGGCAAAATGCCCTGAACTACCGGAACGTGTTCAATCCGCGCCACAAACTCATGTGCGGTAAAGACGATAAAGGGAAATTCAATCCCGACTTTCGTCCCGAAGATTGGAGCGGAGAATTCTGCGAAGGCAACAGCTGGCACTGGAGCTTCTGCGTCTTCCACGATCCTAAGGGACTGGCGGAACTGACCGGCGGACAGGAAGCCCTCGGCCTGATGATGGATTCCGTCTTTCTTCTTCCCAGCCATCTGGGCTTGCGCAGTCGGGGCATCATTCACGAAATGCGCGAGATGCAGGTGATGGATATGGGGCAGTACGCCCACGGAAATCAGCCCATCCAGCACATGGTCTACCTCTACAACTGGATCGGGCAACCTTGGAAAACGCAATACTGGACACGCGAAATCATGGATAAACTGTACAACCCCAACCCCGACGCCTATTGCGGCGACGAGGACAACGGCCAGACCTCCGCGTGGTACGTCTTTTCGGCCATGGGGTTCTATCCCGTATGCCCCGGAAGCAATCAGTATGCCGTAGGATCGCCCCTCTTTCGCAGCGTCAGGATTCGACTCGAAAACGGGAAAGACATCCGCATACAAGCCCCGGACAATGCGCCGCACCGTCGATACGTAAAGGCCTTGAAAATAAACGGAAAACATGTTGATCGAAACTACCTCACTCACGAAGAACTGTTGCACGGCGCCAGTCTCAGGTTCGACATGGACGCCGAGCCGAACAAACTCCGCGGCATCAATGAGGCCGATGCACCCTATTCGATGAGCGACGAAGACCTCTAAAGGATTTGAAAGGCAGCACCTGCAACGACGAAAAAATCCCTAACAAGACTCTTTATATACTAACTTTAAGGTTTTATATCTTATGAAGAACAAAAAAATCATTGAAAAAAGGAGGAAACTCCTGAAATTGTGCATGGCGATCTGCATGCTCCTTTTCGGTGCGGGCAGTCTCTATGCCGAACGCGAAAATGCGATCATTGACGAACAGCAACAGTCGTTCATTCGTGTTAAAGGTCGCGTGCTGGACCGGCAGACGGGCGAAACGCTCGTCGGAGCCTCCGTCAGTGTCAAAGGACTGAGTCAAGGAACCATTACGAACATCGACGGAGAGTTCACCGTGAACGTGCCTTATGCCGATGCCGTACTCGTGGTGTCCTACATCGGCTATCAGCCACAGGAAGTTCCGTTGAAAGGACGCAGCGAAGTGACCGTACAGATGGTGGGCGATTCGAAAGCGTTGGAAGAAGTTGTCGTCGTCGGTTACACCAAGCAGCGCAAAGAAACCATGGTGGGAGCCGTAGCCACGATTACGACCAAAGACCTCGCGCAAAGCCCTACGGCCAACATCAACAACGCCTTGGCCGGACGCTTGCCGGGACTCATCGCCAACCAGTATCGTGGCGGCGAACCGGGTGTGGACCGTGCCGAAGTGTTCATTCGCGGAAAGGCCACTTTCAATGACCAATCGCCCATCGTGATCGTCGACGGCGTAGAGCGCGACATGAGCTATCTTTCGGCCGACGAGATAGAAACTTTCACAATACTGAAAGACGCTTCGGCCACAGCGCAATACGGTATCCGTGGAGCCAACGGCGTAGTGGTCATCACCACCAAACGCGGTCAGGCCAACGATCGCGCCACGGTCAACTTCAAGGCCTCCTACGGTTTTAACGAAGCGGTCAAATTTCCTCGATATCTGGGTTCGGCCGACTATGCCATGCTCTACAACGAAGCAATGATCAACGATGCCCGGATGAACGGAAAAACCGATGCGGAGATTGCCACGCTCAACCTCTTTTCTCAGGAAGCCATTCAGGCTTTTCGGGCCGGAAAGGGTTACGATTGGGACTACTTCGACTATGCGTTCAAACCCTCCCATCAGCAGGACTACACGCTCTCCATCCGGGGCGGAAATGACAAGGTCAACTACTATGTCATGGCCAATTACTTCAATCAAGGCACAAACTTCCGCCATTCATCCGAAGAGGCGAACGGCGCCGAAAGCAAGTTCGACCGTTATAACATCCGTTCCAACATCGACATCAATATCACCAAAAACTTTTGGGCGAAGTTCGACCTGAGCGGACGCGTAACCGACCGTACCACTCCGGGAACCTCTGCCGGGAAAGTGGTGACGCTGGCCAATACGCAGCCGCCCTATCTGCCCATCACCATCGAGCCGAACGGGAATGCAAGAAACGATCGCATTTTCGCTGAAAACCCCAAAGGCGTGTTGTTCGGTACACAGCTGTATCGTTACAATCTGTTGGGAGAGTTGACGCGTACGGGCTATCAGAACGAACGGAACATCTACTTTGAAGGCTCGCTGACACTGGGACACAAACTCGACTTCATCCTGCCGGGGCTGAAAGTGGAAGGAACGTTCGCTTACGACTTTCACGGCTGTCGCTGGATCAGAAGAGATTTGCCCTACTATGATGACGGCTACAAAAACTTCCCCGGCTACGCCACATTCGAACCGACCGAAGGGGTTGATGTTTACAAAAACCCGACTCAAGCTTATTTGGGCACTTATGGCGGCGGTAACCGATATACCATTGACCAGAATCGCAATAACGCCTTGGACAATAAAGACCAAAGAGCACGTTACTACGCGCAGTTCAAAGTAGACTATAACCGTACTTTCGGTAAGGTGCACGAAGTTTCGGCCATGTTTTTGGCCAACCGTAGCGAGATGACTTTCGGCAAAGACCCTTATTATCGTTATCAGGGAATGACGGGGCGTGCCAACTATTATTACGACAAGAAATATCTGGCCGAATTCAGTTTCGGTTACAACGGTTCGGAGAACTTCGCGCGTGGAAAACGCTACGGATTCTTTCCTTCAGGTTCTATCGGGTGGGTAATCTCCAACGAAAGCTTCATGGAGTCCGCTCAATCATGGCTCGACTACCTGAAAGTACGTGCTTCTTACGGATTGGTGGGTAGCGACAAGCTCCCCAGCGATCGCTTCGCCTACCTGGCCTATTACGAAGACGGCGATGCCTATCGCTTCGGCCCGACGTTCGACAATTACGTGCCGGGTCTGAAAGAAGCTCGTCTGGCCAACGTTGCTCTCACTTGGGAGAAAGCCAAAAAACTGAATATCGGTATCGATGTTACCTTATTGCGCCAACGCCTCAGTTTGTCGGTCGACTTCTTCCGCGAAGACCGTTTCAATATCCTGACCAACCTCAATACCTCGGCCGGCGCCGATATTCAGCGCGTGAACTATCCTCAGATCGTAGGAACGTCGGCACCCTATATCAATTCGGGTAAGATACGCAATCAAGGACTCGACCTTGAACTGAGTTGGATGGATCGTGCCGGCAAAGACTTCAGGTATTACATCAAACCGAACCTCACCTTTGCTCGTAACAAAATCGTATATACGAACGAGATCGATTGGGAAGAAACCCCTTGGCGTAAGGTCACGGGCAAGAGTCTGAGTACGAATGTCTGTTACGTCTTCGATCATTTTGTTGCCGATCAGGCCGAAGCGGATGACCTGAACAGCAAGGGCATTCAGTCCTCATGGGGCAGACTGATACCGGGCGATTGTGTCTATAAAGACATGAACGGCGACGGAGCCATCGACGATAAAGACCGTGTGGCGATGGGATATCCGCGCAGTCCCGAAATCATGTTCGGTATTCCTATGGGATTCACTTGGAAGAATTTCGATTTCAGCGTCCTGTTCCAAGGCGCGGCCAATTCGTCTTTGCTTCTTGCAGGTCCTGCCGTCTACGACTTCCCCAATTACGACAATGACAAGATGGGTAAGGTGAAAGCGCTTCATTTGGAACGTTGGACGCCTCAGACGGCATCTACGGCCAAATATCCGGCATTGCACCTCGGCAAGCACGCAAACAACAAGAACAACAACAGCCTCTTCCTGTACGATGCCAAGTACATACGCCTCAAGAATATAGAGGTGGGCTATGCATTGCCCCACCGCATCATCAAGATAGCCAATCTGCAACAGGTTCGCTTCTATCTTCAAGCTCAGAACTTGTTGACATGGGATAAGTTGGATGATGTGGATGTCGATCCGGAGACAAGTAGTGACGGTAGCTGGTATCCTATTCAGAAGACTGTGAATTTCGGAGTTAATATCACATTCTAATATAATACATGAGAAATATGAAATCTACAAAAATAAAGAATATCGTTCTGGGTCTGGGATTGCTTTTGGGGCTGGGAGCATGCAGCGAAGACTTTCTGGAAAAAGAAAAAGATGACAAGAAGTCGGAAGTGGAAGTATTCAGTCGCTATGAAGAGGTGAGTAAACTCGTGGCCCACGCCTACGCCAGAGCCAAGGCTGCCAACAGACCGCTGGTATGGCTCAATCACTTTTCTTCGGCGGCCATTACCGACGAGTGCGAAGGTTCCAATGTGGAGGGGAACATAACCAACCTCTACAATCAGGGGGCATGGAATCCCAATTCCAATTTCCCCGGTAATGAGAAACAGTTTTGGGGAAGCCTTTACGAATCCATACGCCACGTAAACATGACAATGGAAGGCATCCGAAAGTACAACACTCCGGATAACCCGATGAATCCCGGCGAATTGCAACGCCGCATCGGTGATCTTTATTTCCTGCGCGGATACCTGCATCTGGTGTTGATGCGCAACTACGGAGAGATTGTTTATGTGGATCATACCATACCTCCCACGGCGACGATGGACTTCAAGAGAGAGTCGGTGCACGACATTGTCGAGAAGATTGTGAAAGATGCACAGGAAGCCTATGAGAGAGTGCCCGAAATATACAACCGCAATGACGTTGCATTCGGAAGCATCGACAAAGGAGCCTGTCTGGGTTTGATAGCCGTAGCCCGTTGGATGGCTGCCACGCCGCTCTACAACGGAGCCAAAGAACGCTTCGGGTATGAAGGAACCCGGGTGCACGAGGGACAATACGGTTATGACGCTTCTCGCTGGACCGCTGCCAAAGTAGCCGCCAAGGCGGTCATTGATTTCAATGTGAACGGAACGACCCGTTATTCGCTCTACGAAAAGTATGACAATACCGACTTCATGGACGACGGAAACCGCAATCTCAACGGTTCGTTGCTCTATCACCGGCTGTGGGACATGTTCTTCGATTATGATTCTTACGCTGCCGAATGCGTATTCTTCGTGACACGCGATAAGGATGCGCCTTGGCAAGGCGACCAGTATGCGCCGAGCCGCGGAGGAGGTGCCCGTCAGCAACCCGTACAGGAACAGGTGGATGAATACGAATATATGGCCGCCGACGGTTACGGATATCCGGTGTACAGTCAGGAAGCCCGCGATGCCGGATACAACGATGAAAACCCCTACGTCAATCGCGACCCGCGTTTCTACCGCGACATTCTGTATCATGGAGCGCCTTACCGCGACAACAGAAATAGCGCACGTCCCATGAACACGGCCTCCGGAGCTGATAAGATAGATGCCGTCAATGCCACTTCCACAGGTTACTACCTGCGTAAGTTCATGAAAGACGGATGGAACAAAAGTGGCAATTTCCAACTGAACTGTCCCGCCATCTGGCGTCTGCCCGAATTTATCTATATCTATGCGGAAGCCGTGAACGAAACCGACGGCCCGAACAGGGAAATCTACGATTTGGTCAATAAGGTGAGGGCGCGCTCGTTCATGCTTCCCATGCCTCCCGCCACGATGACCGACCGTAATTTGATGCGCGAATACATCAAGCGTGAACGCAGAGTGGAGTTTTTCTACGAAAACAAACGTCCGTGGGATTGCCGCCTCTACCTGGAACCGTCGAGCAGGGAAGAGTTGCTCAAGGAACAAACTTTCGAGTCTTTGGGAAGCAATAACACCGAGCGTTCCATCAACTATTGGAAGCAGCACATGGGAGCCTACCCCAGATGCCAGCGTATGATAAACGGTATGCGTCCGGTGGAAGATCCTGCGGGTCTGATTGTGATTGACGGGAAAAACTATCGAATGGAGCGGTTCTGCAAAGAAGAACGCGCGTTTGAAACCCCGAAACATTACCTGTTCCCCATTCTCCACACAGAGTTGAAAGCATCTCCTACGCTGGTTCAAAATCCCGGTTGGTAGGCGAAGAGTCCGTACAGTCCGATGCGGGTTGGCAAGGAAGTACCTTGTCAACCCGTCGGGCTGTAAAAACGTCCTTGTGTTGAATGAAGATTGAAGTAAAAAGTATGATCTTTGGTAAATAAAAAAGAAAACTATGCAACGACTGAAACACATGATGATTACATCTGTTATAGGCGCTTTCAGCCTGTCAGGGGCGGCGCAGGAAAAGAAAGCCTACATCGTTTCGAATGCGCATTTCGATTCGCAGTGGAATTGGGACGTACAGATGTCCATCCGCGAGTTCATCCCCAAAACGCTGGACAGAAACCTGATGCTTCTGGATAAATATCCCGACTATGTGTTCAACTTTGAAGGCGGAGTGAAGTATCAGTGGATGAAAGAGTATTACCCCATGCAGTACGAGCGGATGAAGCAGTACGTGAAAGAAGGGCGTTGGCACGTCACCGGCAGCACATGGGACGCCACCGACGTGCTTATTCCCTCGCCGGAATCGCTGACGCGGAACATCCTCTACGGCCAACGTTTCTTCCGCAAGGAATTGGGTGTGGAGTCGACCGATATTTTCCTGCCCGACTGCTTCGGTTTCGGATGGACGCTGCCCACCATTGCCGCCCATTCCGGACTCATCGGTTTTTCCACCCAGAAACTGCAATGGCGACAACAACCCTTTTACGGGAATAGCAAAATACCCTTCGAAATTGGTTTGTGGAAAGGAGTGGACGGCTCGCAGATCATGCTGATTGCCGATGCGCATAATTATACGACGAAATGGCCCGACGCCGATTTGAGCCAAAGTAAGGAATTGCTGAAGCTCGTTGACCGGAGTCCGCTGAAGACCATATATCATTATTACGGTACGGGAGATACGGGCGGTTCGCCCACCATCGAATCGGTCCGCGCCGTGCAGAAAGGTGTAAACGGAGAAGGTCCGGTGAAAATCATCAGTGCGACGAGCGACCGGATATACAAAGACTTTCTGCCTTTTTCGGCGCATCCCGAATTGCCGGTGTTCGACGGCGAACTGCTGATGGACGTGCACGGAACGGGCTGTTACACCTCGCAGGCCGC
>JBHAEN010000205.1:0-3303 GCA_041855645.1 Bacteroides sp.
CCAATACCTGAGGAAGTGTTCTGCTGGGGGCCAACATGTCTTTCGTGGTGCGCTGATACCAGTCGAACGAAATGTTCAGTTCATTATTCAACAATCCCAGATCTATCCCGAAATCGAGTGTTTGGATGCGCTCCCATTTCAATGTCGACGACACCAATGTAGGCATATCGTACATGGTTACTTTCGTTCCGCTGCCATCCAACCAGTACACGCCCTTATTTATTCCCGTATCCGTATAATTGTTGATTACAGGAATGAACATATAGTCGCCGATGGCCTGATTGCCGATTTCACCGTAGGAAACACGGAATTTACCATTGCCCACAACAGATTTTAAGGGGTTGAAATAAGCCTCTTCACTGAAACGATAGCCCACCGAACCTGAGGGGAAGAATGCCCAACGACCGTTTTCCGGGAATTTGGAAGAACCGTCGTAACGGCCATTCAGCTCCAAGAGCCAGATGCCTTTATAATCATAATTGATGCGTCCGAACCATCCGGCAGCGCCCCATTGGCTGTGAGCTCCTCCCACTTCCTGAACGCCTGTCGCCAAAGAGAACTCAGGCAGATTTCGGTCCAACAAGCCCTTGCGCTGGCTGGAGTGCATTTCGTACTCTCCTTCTTCCGCATTCGCACCCAGCATGATGTTAAAGTTATGCGCTTTGTTCAGGCTCAATTCATAATTGGCATACACGTTGAAGGCATACGAGTGATCCCGGATGCTTTTCTCGAACAGATAGCTGTCGGCCGGAGTAGACACATAGATGGGATTCCGTACATCGCCTGCCCAAGAGTTCAAAACATAAACGGGCAGATTGGCTTGTTTTTGATGAAGGTTGCGCAAATTGAACGTGTAATCGGCATTCAAAGTCAGTCCTTTCATCAGTTTGGCTTTGAGGAATCCTCCCAAACGGGTGTAAGAGTCGTTCGTCTTATCGTCTCCCGCCTGCTTGCGATAGGCGATGTCGTTTCGCATGTCATAACCTTGATAAGTGCCATAAGGGCCGAAGAAACTTCCCCAACGCCACAGGTATTGATAAGTGTTGCGACGGGTGGCGGGCTCTGTATAGACCTTGTCGCTGTAACTGAAGCGTCCGCCCAGCTGCAACCAATCGGTCACATCACTCGTCACATTCATCGTCACGTTATACTTATTCAGCTTATCCGGATTGAAAGTCATCACGCCTTCTTCCTTATTGTAGCCCAATGAAAGGAAATAGGATGTTTTCCCGCTTGTTCCCTGCACCGAAACATTGTGACTTTGCGCAGGTTTCCAATTGCGATACATGATGCCGACCACATCCCAATCCGCATAGTAAAGGCCTTTTCCGGTTGTTGCATCCAAATCGAAATCATCTCCCGGCACCATTTCACGATAACCGGATTTTCCGCCGTGACGCTGCAACCACGCTTCGGCTTTCGCAATGAAACTGTCGTTCATGTACATCCCGAAAAGTTCATTGGCAAGTCCTTTGCGCGTATTGGTTTCTCTCAATGTGCGGGCTTGTGTGGGCACATCGGGAAAATCGGGCAGTATGGTAGGCGTATCCCACGCAAAGTTGTTGGTATAGTTGATCGTTATTTTATCAACTTTCTTTGCCGATTTGGTGGTAATCAAAATCACCCCGAAAGCTGCCCGCGTTCCGTAAATGGAGCTTGACGCCGCATCTTTAAGCACCGAAACGTTCTCGATGTCATTCGGATTCAGGTAAGAGATGTCTTCCATGGGCACGCCGTCCACGATGATCAGCGGATTACTTTTGGCACTGTTGCTCAGCGTACCCGTACCGCGAATGGTAATGGTCGGGGCCTGATTCAACTCACCGCTTGAATTCAAGACGGTAAGTCCCGGCACAACGCCCTGCAAGGCTTTACTGACATCTGCCTGAGGACGCGCTTCGAGCGTCTTGCTGACATCGACCGTTGAAACGGCTCCCGTCAGGTTGGCGCGCTTCTGCACCCCATAGCCCACAACCACGACTTCCTCCAGCAACTCCGTGTCTTCTTTCAGTATGATTCTCAGCCCCTTGGCTGCTTTCACTTCCTGCTCCTGATAACCCACATACGTGATGACGAGGGTGGAGCCGGGTTTCACATTCAACGAAAACTGACCGTCCAAACCGGTGATTGTTCCGTTGGTCGTTCCTTTTTCTTTTACGCTCGCGCCGATTACGGGTTCTCCGTTCGAGTCGGTGACCACACCGTCGGCGACAAACGCCTGTTGTTGTTCCGTTAATCCGTAAGCGGATTCTTCTGTGGATTGAGTGGCTTGTACCGTATGGCCTGCAAAGAGCAAACCGGCAAGTGCCACGGCAAAGAACTTGCCTCCGGCAAATCTTTTTTTCTTGTGTTCTTCACTCATAATAAAGATACGTTTGTTTATAAATTAGGATTTTTATGGGTTTTTGAATTGTTTTGAACCATAAGACGACGCAAAGGGCGTCACCTTGTCTTCTCTCTATTTCCGTTGATCGTTCTCCATAGGCGTTTTCTCCCGGGAATTAGTTCTACAAAGGGGAATAAGGCCCGACATCCTGCCAAAAACAGCATTTTTTCATCCTCGCAGGACACACGTCTTCCTCCAATCTTCAGCAAAGATAGAATAAATTTTGTATCAAATACAAAAGTTTACACTATTTTATATTTATCTATATAATTTACAGATCGCATGCGCTATTTCTTAACGGAAGCCGGAAGAATGGCGTGGTTCGCCCGGTTCGTGCGGACAACTGCCGAGCGTTTGAAGAGCTCTTCTATTTGCGCGATGTCCGTGCGGCAGACATTGGGGTCCGCCTCATCGCGCAACAGGTTGCCAGACAACTTCAACTCACTGATTTATTGCACGTCGAATCAGCGAAGGAGGTTCTTGCATAATTGGGTTTAGCATGCCCCGCCTTCCAATAAGGGGAAGAGCATGTCGGCATTTGCCGAGGCAACCATGCGGATTTGCGTCTGCTCAAGGTCTGCGGCTTGTGCAATGGGAGCGGGTTTGCCGCGACTCTTGCTTTGTTTTTCGTGCTTCGATTCTATGAGTGTCGGGTTTATGCAACCCCAATTACACATATACATGCCACCATCGTACCGATAGTAAGGGAATAGCGTAGGGAAGCAAAGCAGAAGCAAACGGAAAGTAAGCGTTCCTATCGAAAGAAAGCGGATGCAGCCCGGCTATGTGCTGATGATGTATTGAACTGTGATAAGTTGATAGGCTACCATGACGGCTACGCCAAAATCATGGATAAATACGGTTTGCAGCGTGGCGTGCCGTGGTTCGGAAGCAAGGCACGTCACCACAGCCCAGTA
>JBHAEN010000206.1:0-6792 GCA_041855645.1 Bacteroides sp.
CCGGTGCAAGGAATGCGATTGATTTTTAGAGTGAATTCACACGGTTCGTGAGTCGTCGGGTTCGGATGGTTGAGCAGTGCGATGAGTAAATCATTGCGTTACTTCCTGCATGAACCGGATTCGGGAAAGCCGTATTATTTGTGCAACTGAAACAGGAACTCCAGTCCGCCGCCTTTTCGGTTTTTGGCTGTGATGGTTCCGCGGTGGAAAGCCACGGCGTTTTTCACGATGGAAAGTCCCAGCCCGGAGCCTCCGGTGTCGCGCGTGCGCCCTTCGCTGATGCGGTAAAATCGTTCGAACAGGCGGCTGAGGTGTCTTTCGTCAGCGATGCCCACTCCCGTGTCGGAGAAGGAGAAATAGTAATGATGCTCGTCTTCGTTGCAGAGCTGTATGTTGATTTGTACGCCGTCGCCGGCATAGCGGATGCTGTTGTCCGTGAGGTTGCGGAAGATGGAATAAAGCAGCCGGGGATTTCCGATGATGGTAAGTGAGTCGGGAAATTTCCAGCGCATGCGGATGCCGTGCGCTTCGAGATCGGCCGAGAGGTCTTGCTTGATCGTGTGCAGCAGTTTGTTCATGTCGACCGCTTCGCGGGTGAACGATGCGGCGCCCTCGTCGAGTTTGCCGATCAGTCCGATGTCGTCGATGAGTTCGGATAGTGCCATGCTGCGGTCGTAGGCCTGCTTCAGGAAGTGTTGTCGTTGTTCCTTCGAGAGCGGCTGCTCGATCACGGTTTCCAGATAACCGCGGATGGCGGCGACAGGCGTACGCAGTTCGTGCGCGATGTTTCCGGTAAGTTCCTGTTTCAGTTTCCGGGTTTTTTCGCGGCGGGTGACATCGTTGAGTATGATTTCGAAACGTCGGTCTTCAAAACGGTTGACTCTCAAGGAAAAAGTTCTTCCCTGCTTTCGGAGTTGCATGTCGAAATAGGGTTCGGAGCCTTGGGCGAGAAAGTCGGTCATGCTTCTGAACAGCGTGTCCGAAAAGATGGCGGTGGGATCTCCTCCGGAATCGTCCGTGATCAGGTTGAGGTATTGAATGAACAGCCCGTTGAAGAACTCTACCCGACGGTCGGCACTGAAAAAGCAAATTCCCTCTTCCGAACTGTGCACATGTTGCAGCAGGCGTTCGCGTTCGAGATCGATTTCCCGGCTTTTGGCACATAGCTCCCGGTAGTTTGCCGTGATGCGTTGCCCGATTTCTCCCAATTCGTCGTCGGGGAAGCGGAAAGACGGGGGCGTGTCCGACGGCTTCAGGCGGGCGAAGGCGTGCAGTTGCCGAATGGAGTGTCCGAAGCGGTGAGTGACCTTATAGAGGATGAACAGCATGACCGCGAACAGAACAAGAATGAAGTAAAAGAAGAGATTGTCCGGTGCAAGGACATTCCGCGTCTGTATGCTGTAAGGCAGAGCCACCCGAATGTATCGGTCGCCGAACCGCTTGGCGTAATACAGATAGTTTTGCCGGTTCGAGACCGATGTGCGTATGTCCGTTCCGTACGATTGTGTGGCGGCTTGCCGTATTTCCGGCCGGTCGGTGTGGTTGGTCAATATCGTTACGTCGTCGACCGAATTGTCCACTATCACCTTTCCCTTTTCGTCGATGAGCGTGACACGGAGATTTTGCGGGAACAGGGGGAGGAGGCGTTCCGTGGCTTGCGAGTCGGTCTCTTCGCTGTGAATCATGCCGGCATTGATGATTTCGGTGTAAGCCTCGAGCTTGTTTGTCAGCGATTCGGTGAGGAGGCTTTTTTCATGCGAATGTTCAAACAAGAGGATACCCGTACTGAAAACGGCGAAGATGACGGATACCCAAAGAAACAGTCGTTGCGTGTAGTTCAGTTTCATAAGTCGGAGGCGTTAAAACGATAACCGTAGCCGGAGCGGTTTACGATGACGGAGGCATAGGCACCCAGCTTCTTGCGCAGGCGAGTGATGTGCACATCGACGCTGCGTTCCGTAATGTAGGGCGTTTCGCTCCATACGTGCTCGATGATTGCTTCGCGCGAGAGTACTCGTTGCGGGTGCGCGGCCAAAAAAGCGAACAGTTTGAATTCCGTTTTGGTGAGCGGAACCTTCTCTCCGTCGATGGAGAGTTCCATGACATCCATGTCGACCACAAGGTTGTTGAATACCAGACGATGCGGCACATGTCCGGCTGCCTCGAAAGTCGGTCGGCGTTTGAGCACGGCTTTCACCCGGGCAATGAGTGCCTTGATGGAAAAAGGTTTGGCAATGTAATCGTCCGCCCCGACCGAAAAAGCCGTGAGCAGATCGTTTTCGGTGTTCTTGGCCGTGATGAAGATTATCGGGGTCTGGTTGCCGTTGGTGCGCAATGTTTCGGCCATTTTGTAGCCCGACATGCCGCCCATCATTACATCGAGCAGGATGAGGGCGTGTTCCGGACTGAGCTTTGCCATCGCTTCTTCGGCAGAATGGACGCATTCCACTTCATAGCCTTCGCTTTTGAGGTTGAACTCAAGAATCTCGCAGATGTTGCGATCGTCGTCGACAATCAGTATTCGTTGCTTCATGGCAGACAAGGGAAGAATGGTTCGTCGTACAAAAGTACGCATTAAAACGAAGCGATCAACTTTTTCCGCTATGTTTCAATACCTTGGCGTCGACATAGAACACGATTTCCTCGACAATGTTGCTGCAATGGTCGCCGATGCGTTCCAATTTGCGGATGAGCAGGAAGAGTTGCAGCCCGTTGAAGATGAGCGTGGGATTGTCGGCCATGAAGTGGCTCATTACCTGTGCGGCCTTCCGATAGATGGCATCTACCTCTTCGTCTCTCGCAAATATTTTTCCGGAGAGCTTGGTATTCTCCGACTCCAGCGTGGCGAAAGCGTCGGAAAGCATGCCGAGCAGGGCGTCGAACATGGCTTCCAATTGCAGTTCCTCGTAGAGCGATTCGGGGAGTTCCGTTCCCTGCTTGTCGATGACGAAGCGGGCGATACCTGTGGCGAAGTCGCCGATACGTTCCAGCGTCTGGCTGATCTTCATGAGCGAGAGCACCAGCCGTAAGTCGATGGCCACGGGAGCATAGAGAGCGATGTAGTTCTCGCAGCTGCTGTCCATCTGCAGTTCGAAGGCGTTGACGCGTTTCTCTCGCGACATGATTTCGCGCGCAAGTTCTACGTCGGCATTCAGCAAGGCCGATTTCGACTTTTCCAACTGCGACATGACCAGCCGCCACATTTCGTTGAGCCCTTCGCGCAGAGCTTTCAATTCTTTTTCCGTGTACTTCATATATACCTTATAATTATATTAGAGAAAAAACGGTTCTTTAGCCGAAACGTCCGGTGATGTAGTTCTGTGTTTCCCGCCGTTGGGGGCTGAGGAACATGGATTTCGTGTCGCTGAACTCCACCAGTTCGCCCAGCATGAAGAATCCCGTATGGTCGCTCACCCGGGCGGCTTGCTGCATGTTGTGCGTCACGATGACAATGGTGTAATCCTTCTTGAGCACGTGTATCAGTTCTTCTATTTTCGAGGTTGAAAGCGGGTCGAGTGCCGAGGCCGGTTCGTCCATCAGGAGCACCGTGGGCGAAACGGCCAGTGCACGAGCTATGCACAGGCGTTGTTGCTGTCCGCCCGAAAGTCCGAAGGCCGATTTCTTCAGTTTGTCTTTTACCTCATCCCAAAGGGCGGCGGCGCGGAGCGATTCTTCCACGCGCTGCTCGATGAACTTCTTGTCGCCCATGCTGTTCACGCGCAACCCGTAGGCTACGTTTTCGAATATCGACTTGGGAAAAGGATTCGACTTCTGGAATACCATGCCCACTTTCTTACGCAGGTCGTCCACGGGCAATGTGCCGTCGTAGATGTTTTGTCCTTCGATCAGACATTCTCCCGTCAGGCGGGTATTGTCGATGAGGTCGTTCATGCGGTTGAACAAGCGGAGGAAAGTCGACTTTCCGCAACCCGACGGGCCGATGAAGGCGGTCACGCTGTTCGCTTCCATCTTCATGCTGATGTTTTTCAGCGCGTGGAAGTCACCGTAGTAGAAGTTTACGTTTTTAGCTTCAATCATATCTTTTTCCATGTATTTTCGGATGCTTTAAATTTAGTGAGCTTTCGTTCGTTTGCCGAAGCGTTGGCGCATGAAGGTGGCGGCCAAATTGAGAATGAACACCAGTACGATGAGCACTAGCGCGGTGCCGTAGGCCATCGGGCGAGAGGCCTCAAGGTCGGTTCCGCTCGTGGCAATGACGTACAGATGATAGGGCAACGCCATCACTTGGTCGAATATGCTTGAGGGCAACTGCGGCAGAAAGTAAGCGGCCACGGTGAAAAGTATCGGCGCCGTTTCGCCCGATACGCGGCTGATGGAAAGAATCAGTCCTGTCAGTATGTTGGGAAATGCCGCCGGAAGAACGACGCGCCATACGGTTTGCAACTTCGTCGCACCCAAAGCCAGGCTGCCGGTCCGGTAGTCTTGCGGGATGGCGCGTAGGGCCTCTTCCGTGGAGCGAATGACGATGGGCAACACCAGCAGTCCCAATGTCAGCGAACCGGCCAGAATGGAGTCGCCGAATCCCATTGTATTGACAAAGAGCGACATGCCGAACAGGCCGAAGACGATGGACGGAATGCTGCTGAGGTTGTTCGTCATGATGCGGATGAAGCCCACAATCCGTCCGTTGCCTGCGTATTCGTTGGTGTAGATGGCCGACATCACGCCGAGGGGGAAGGCGAACACCATGCTTCCTGCTATGAGGCAGCACGTGCCCACGATGGCGGGAAGGATACCTCCTTCGGTCATCCCGTTGCGCGGAGCTGTGGTGAGAAATTCCCAGTCGACGGCTTCAATGCCGTTGTAGACGATGAAACCGAGTATCCAGAACAGTACGCCCACCACGAAGAGTCCGAGCAGACGCAGTGTGAAGAATGCGATTTGTTGTTGCAGTTTTTTGCTCATATCGTTTTTTATATGCCTTTGTTATGTTGCTTGCGTGAGATTACTTCGGCTGCCACGCTGATGCCCAGCGTGAAAAGGAACAAGACACAGCCGAGGAGGAATAGCGACTGATAATGCGCTCCGCCGGTCGGTGCTTCTCCCAGTTCCGCCGCGATGGTGGCCGGAATGGTGCGCAGGGGTTCGAAAAGCGAGTGGGGGATGACGGCGGCATTTCCCGTAACCATCAGCACAGCCATCGTTTCGCCAATGGCACGTCCGATGCCCAATACCACGGCAGCCGATATGCCCGAAGCGGCGTAAGGAATCACCACTTTGCAAATGGTTTGCCACGATGTGGCGCCCAAAGCCAGACTGGCTTCGCGCATGGCTCTCGGTGTGTTGCGCATGGCATCTTCGGCCAGAGTGATGATGGTGGGAAGGGCCATCAGTGCGAGGATGAAGCTGCCGGTCAGTCCCGTTTCGCCCACAGGCAGGTCGAATGCCCGTTGCACCAGCGGCACGAGAACGACCAGGCCGAAAAAGCCGTAGACCACGGACGGAATGCCCGCCAAAAGCTCGATGACGGGTTTCATCCATCGGCGGGTGCGTTCTCCGGCCAGTTCGGACAGATAGATGGCCACACCCAGACCCAGCGGCAAAGCAATCAGGATGGCGGCGATACTGACCAATAGCGTACCCAATACGAGCGGCAACAAGCCGAAAAGCGGCGAGGGAGTGGCCGTGGGCATCCAGTCGCGCCCGAGGAAGAAATCCGTCAGGCTGATGGTCTTGTCGGGCAGTACGCGGATGTCGGGCATGCGGGTGGGAGCGTACTTCTTGGGTAGGTAAGCAATGATGCCGGCATTACCGGAGATGAGTTCGCCCAACTTTTCCGGGAGGAGTTCATAGCTCGCTCCCAACGAGTCTTCGGGAAAATGTTCAAATACCTCTTCAAAGCGGAACAACGTGATGGGAAGATCGCCTCCGCCCACTTCTTTCCAGTTCGTAATCTCTTCGTCGAAAATGCGCTTGATGTCGATGACGCTCAAATCCTTTACGGGATTCTGGGCATGCACATAGAGCGAATAGCCTTTCTCTACGGCGGGCGATTGGAACAGCCCGAGACCTTCCTTGAAGAGGAAGATCACGATGAGCAATATCGTAACGCTTGTCAGGGCGCCGCTCAGCGTGAGCATTCCTTCGACTGTTTTTTCGAAGTAACGTTTCAGTGGTTTCATGAATTCTGTGATGCTTATTCTTTCACGGCTACGAATCCCGTTTCGGCTACCAGGCGTTGTCCTTGCGGCGACAACAGGTAATCGACGAACGGTGCGACCCGGCCGGCTTCTTTTTCTTCGTAATAATAATAAAGCGGACGAACGACGGGATAGCTTCTGTTCTGCGCATTGGCGGATGTGGGGGCCACGTAAGTTTCTCCGTTGTCGTAAGATACCGACAGGGCTTTCACTTTATGGTTCACGTAGGCCAGGCCGATGTAGCCGATGGCTCCTTGCGTCTGGCTCACGGACTGTACCACGGCTCCTGTGGCAGGCATACTCATGATGCCGCTCATGTAATTTTTATGCTTGAGCACGATTTCTCGGAAAAATTCGTAAGTGCCCGACGACGTTTCTCGCGCGTAAGGAATAATTTTCAGGTCTTTGCCGCCCACTTCTTTCCAGTTCTTGATTTTGCCCGTAAATATGCCTTCGAGTTGCCGGCGTGTCAATCGGCTCACGGGATTGGAAGGATGAACCACGACGGCCAGAGCGTCGTAGGCCACGATGACCTCGGTCACCGTTTTGCCGGCGGCTTGCAACTTTTGTTTTTCGTCGAACTTGATTCTTCTCGAAGCCTGGGCAATTTCGGTGCTTCCGCTCAGCAGAG
>JBHAEN010000207.1:0-4073 GCA_041855645.1 Bacteroides sp.
AATTAAAATACATCAGGCTTTCAGCCCTCCGCCGAGGGGGTGCCTTTTTTCCCCAACGCTGCGCATTGGGCTGAATTAACACGCCCTTTCAGGGCTGTTTCAGGCGGTCGGTCGTGTCAGGGCGAACACAAGGTTCGCCCCTACACGGCAAACAACTCAACATTTCAACATCTCAACAACTCAACGCCCGAAGGGCTTCACTTTACACTTCACCATCACCTTGAATTGCCACATAGTCCATAAGGGTTCACACGGGCACATTTATTTATAGTCCACTTCTTCATTCATCAATCCTATGCCGCGGAGCTGGGTTTTGCCGTATGAGCCGCCGTTGTAGAGCTGCTTGAAGCCTATGTCCACCATCCGGTATGTACCGTCCTCCATTTTGAAAATGATGAAAGCGGTGTGGTAGCGATCGATGATGCCTCCCAGCGCATTGCGGGTGTAACTCCAATCGGCACCTTGAATAATGGCTTTCACCGGAACGCGTCCGTCGTCGTATATTCCTTTGGCTATGGCTATCATCTCCGCTTCAAGTTTAGGATTGCTGGTGGCTGCTTTAGGAATTTCGGCTTTACCGCCTGAGTTTTTCTTAATTTGGGCATACAACTCCATCCAGTCTTTTTTGACGACCGCTTCCCACTTGGGAAAATTATTGACTTTCATCTTTTCATAAGCAGCCAGAGCGTCCGTATAGTCTTGATCCTCGACTTTTTTCGGATGCGACTGCATATCTTCGGCTGCTATGGCCAATTTGTAACTCTGATATACGCCCCGCGCCCAATTCTTCTCTTCGCCGGCCTTCACGGTGCCTATCATCGTATTGAAAAACGTGTTTTTTACATTTTCGAAAGGAACATACTTGCGATAAAGTTCCATGAGCCGCTCCTCTTCCTCTTTCCAACGAACGTTCGATTTTTTCTGTGTACCCGAAGGGTACATGATTAAGACATCCTTATAGCCGTAACCGTATTTTCTGTATTCCGATAGATTAAACTTGATTTTATCGCCATCTGCTAATGACAGGATCGTATTCGGATCTTCGTAATCCAGACTTATTTTCCCCTCCTCCATAGCCCGCAACATCATGCGCGCTTCGACAAAAAGGGGATACGTTTCTTTGGGGAAAGCCTTGAATACGGCAAAATTAGCATTGATTATAAGATCGGCCGGAAGTGCATACATACCGCTTTCCGGCTGATAGACGATGCAAGGGCACTCTTTACCCGAAGCCATCATATACAAAATAACCTGACGCAGCGGGGATTGCGCTTTGTCTGTTTCAAGGCCGCTTTGGGTGTAGAACATGCCCGGCATGTCTTTGCGAAGCGTAAAATAAATGTCCGGATCCAATTTATCGTACGATGCGTTCAATGCACTCATCGATACGCCTAAAAACGAATCAATGTCTTGTGCATTTGCACCTCCAGAAGGAACGTTTTGGGATAATGCCTCCGAAACTTTTGTTTGCTCTGTGTCGAGAGTTTGTTCGGCTTTCTTTTCAACCGATTTTTTCGCTTCTTTCGTAGCGACTTCTTTGGTTTTGGTTTTTGCTTTGTTAAGCAGGCCCCCCAACTGTGCCTGTGCAGCGCCTTGCACCGACAGGGCAAGAATTAAGATTGCAATTAACTTTTTCATTTTCTTCAGTTTTATTTCTGATTTATGATTCCTGTCTTCTGCCAACCGACGTCAGACGATGGTTTAAATGTTTAACTACGGTGTTTCCGATTCGTTTCCGGTGTATTGGTTCACCACTTTCACTTTCACGCTTTTGGCGGCGTTGAGCATTTCCTGTTTGGGGAAGAAGCGCACGGCGGGCGTTTTGAGGGTGGCGGCGGTCACTTCCTGCGGTGTATCCATCAGTTGCGCACCGATAACCACTTTGATGGCTCCCAAATCGCCCAAGTCGACAGACGCGCCTTGCTGCAGGCCGCTGCTCACAAATTCGGCTAAGGTGGTGAGAGCATTGCGCACATCGCCCCGCGCAAGGGATGTAGCGCGCACGATTTCGTCTTCGAGTTGTCGCGCGGTTATACGCTGCACGGTTTTGGGAGCAGCGTAATACACGGTTTGTCCTTTTTTTTCGCCAATGGACATGATGCGTTCTTTTACTTCAAATTCAATCATAATGTTTAATTGTTTAATTGTTTAATTGTTATCGTGACCTCTGTCGCGATGACATGCTGTGCGATGACGCGACCGCCTCGTGTCCGTTAAAGAGATAAGGACGTTATCGCTTAGCCGGTTTCCTCGTAACCGTTCAATCGATTGCCTCGTCATCGTCATACCTTCTTTCTCACTGTGCAAAATTAAGGGAATGTTGGGTGCATGTCAATCCGTAAAAACCACATAAAAACACGTAGGGGAAATACGAAATTTCTACGTATTATCCCTTTATTGTTAAAAAACGTTTGTATATTTGTGGCGTATTCAATGATGAACAAATAAAAAAACATGCGTACTTTTTCCTGCTTCTTGACCGTACTTTTATTGTTGTTCGCACCACGGGCGGCAGCGCAGCTTGCAGACCACTATGCCCAGGCAAACCGGTATTACTTAGATGCTAAAAACGACTCGGCGCTAGTGTGTTTGAGCGCGGCGCTGAAACAAACCGACAGCATCCAATATGAACGCAAAACCGAAATTTTGCTGTTCAGAAGCCGCGTGCTGAGTACCCTGACCTTTTTTGAACCGGCCATGGAGGACGCCTTACAAGCGTATGATATCAGCAAGAGAAACAAGAACGAAAAGTTCATCTCGTTGTCGCTCCTGAGCGTGGGAAAAGTCCATTACCTGATGTATAACGACTCGATCGCGGAAGGCTATATGCTCCGCGCCAAGGAGCTGGCGGAGAAAAAACGGTTCCGGCAGGAGTTGATGATCATCGACAACGCGCTGGCGCAGCTCTATTCCGTACTCGAACGAAACGAGGAATGCCTTGCCCTGGCAAAACACTCGCTTGAATTGGCCAAACAGCTGGAAGATACCTTTTATATCGTGCAGAACCTGACTCTTTTTGCGGCTTACTATATCAACCTGAACCGCTGGACAAACCCCATTATTCCGGAATACCAGTTTAAAGCGAAACAGTATTTGGATGAAGCCGAACAGATAGCGTCCGATCAGCACACTCCGCTGCTGATCTTGAGTATTTACGCCAACTTCGTCCGCTATTATCGCGTGGAGAAAAACTACCGGGAAGCATTGCAATACGTCAATCGCGTCATCGGGATGTGCGAACCGACGAATTATGCCATGCTGATACAGATGTATGACTATCTGGTGGGAATCTACGCGCATCTGGGCAATGAGAATATGACGATCAACAGTCATCAGAAATTTCATCAACTCATGCGGCAACAATCCGATTACAAGCTCCATCAGTCGCTTCAGGAGATGCGGGTCAAACACGACGTGCAGGAGAAAGAACTGGAGATCGCGCGCCAACAGGTAGAAATCAAACAAACCCGGTTTTACCAGTGGCTGCTTGTCCTCTCGACCTTATTCGCGTTGCTGCTCTCGGGAATGTTTTATTATGTGTCTCGCCTGCGCCGCAAGCGCAACAAGGAGCTGTACCGGATTAACGCGAGCAAGGACAAACTGTTCTCGATCGTTTCGCACGACCTGAAATCGCCCGTGGCGGCGCAGAAAATGGCGACGGAGATGATGCTGGAGAATTTCGAGGAAATGGACAAACCGCAGTTGCTGGAACGTATTCGGAGTTTTCATCAGGCTACCGAAACACAGCATGAACTGCTCCGAAACCTGCTCGACTGGGCGCGCATGCAAACCGGACAGATAAAGTATCGCCCCACGCGATTCAGTCTGACGGAGCTGGCGAAAGAAGTGGCCGACATTTATCGGCTTCCGGCACAGAATAAGGGTATAAGCATTCGTCTGGAGGCCACGGCCGATTGTGTGACGCTGGCCGACCGCTCCATGATCCACACCGTCCTGCGCAACTTGATCAACAACGCGGTGAAATTTTCGCACCGCGAGAGCCAAGTGGCGGTATCGGTAACGTGCGACGGAGAACTGGCGCGGGTCATGGTAAAAGACAGCGGCGTGGGAAT
>JBHAEN010000208.1:0-6260 GCA_041855645.1 Bacteroides sp.
CGGATTCTCCCCGTTCATCACTTACGGTTTTTCGCTGCATCAAGCCGATCGTCGGCCTGCACCTTCCTTTTCGTCGGCGTGCACCCGTTTTTGCGTCGGCGTGCAGTCATTTTTTCGTTTGGGTGCAGGCAAACGAATCATTTTATGCACGCAAAGCACTTATTCGCTTCGGAAGAAAAGAAGGACCGATGCAACGGAAAAAAGTCCCGACCACCCCATCGCATTCGCACGAAAACAAGCATGCACTCGGCGCGCCGACCCGACATACGGGAGATGTACGAATAATTAAACTCTCTTTTTTCTTTATGGAAATCGGCATAATTATGCTAAATCGAAAGAAAAACAGGCATCGAAGTTATATTCTGACAAGCCAAATCACTAATAATGGTTAAAACTGAAATTTTTCCGACAAAATAATTTGGAGATTAAAAAATATCCTATACCTTTGTCCAGTGAAAGAAACATTAGATTTTTTCATAGTTAAGGTTTAGGTTAAAGAATTAAGGGGAGCTGTGAAGCTGCCCTTTTTTTATGCCTTTCTTTTTTCTTTCCGAAGTTTATGCCGGAATCGGATTTTAATTTTTATCTTTGGCGGACACCTTTCAAACCAAATACGCAAATCCATGGATGGACTCTGGCAAATCATTCTCATCGCAAGCGGAACCCTGTTGTGGGGACTTCTCAAAAAGGCCGGCAAGCTGAACGACACGGACGAAGAAACCCCGGGAACACCCACGCCGGGAAACCGCCCCAAAAGAGCGTTGGAAGAACTCCGACTCCCTCTTCCGACCGAGACTCTCCGCCCTCCGACGAATGAAAAAAAGCAGGCTTCGAGCAAACGTGCGAAGCCACGCGCCACAACGCCACAAGCGGCCGCCCCTTCGTTCCGGCCCGCCGACGAAGGCGTCAGGAACACGGTCGACCACCCCGAAGTTCCTCCGACAAGCACACCTTCCGCCGAGAGCCCGGACTTCAGGTTGCGCACTCCTGAAGACGCCCGCCGCGCCGTCATCTGGGCGGAAATCCTCGAACGTAAATACTGATTACGAACAAGCAATAAACCTTATTCAACATTGAAATTTTTCCACTTATGACATTCAACCGTATTTCGGCAGCCGAGGCTGCCGGTTTCATTAAACATGGCTACAACATCGGGCTGAGCGGATTTACTCCCGCGGGAACTCCCAAAGCAGTCACCGCCGAACTGGCCAAACTGGCCGAAGCCGAACACGCGGCGGGACGCCCCTTTCAGGTCGGCATTTTCACCGGAGCCTCCACGGGCGATTCGTGCGACGGCGTGCTGACGCGCGCCAAGGCCATTCGCTACCGTGCGCCCTACACCACGAACGAGGATTTCCGCAAGGCCGTGAACAGCGGCGAGATTGCCTACAACGACATTCACCTCTCGCAAATGGCTCAGGAACTTCGCTACGGATTCATGGGCAAAGTAAACGTGGCCGTCGTCGAAGCCTGCGAACTTACGCCCGACGGAAAAATATACCTCACGGCCGCGGGAGGCATCTCGCCCACCGTGTGTCGATTGGCCGATCACATCATCGTGGAACTGAACTCCGCGCACAGCAAATCGTTCATGGGCATGCACGACGTGTACGAACCGCTCGACCCGCCCATGCGTCGCGAAATTCCCATCTACAAACCGAGCGACCGCATCGGACTGCCCTACATACAGGTAGACCCCAAAAAGATTGTCGGCGTGGTGGAAACAAACCTTCCCGACGAAGCGCGAGGATTCGCCGAATCCGACCCGATCACCGACCGCATCGGACAGAACGTGGCCGATTTCCTCGTGTCGGACATGAAACGCGGACTCATTCCCTCGACTTTCCTGCCGTTGCAGTCGGGCGTAGGCAATATCGCCAATGCCGTACTCGCCGCATTGGGACACGACAAGACCATTCCCGCTTTCGAGATGTACACCGAAGTAATCCAAAATTCCGTCATCGACCTCATCCGCGAAGGACGCGTGAAATTCGGCAGCACCTGTTCGCTCAGCGTGACAAACGACTGCCTCGACGGCATCTATCGCGACATGGACTTCTTCCGCGACAAACTGGTGTTGCGTCCCTCCGAAATATCGAACAACCCCGAAGTGGCGCGCCGCCTCGGCCTCATCTCCATGAACACGGCCATCGAAGTAGACCTTTACGGCAATGTCAACTCCACGCACATCGGCGGCACGAAGATGATGAACGGCATCGGCGGATCGGGCGATTTCACGCGTAATTCGTACATCTCCATATTCTCTTGTCCCTCTGTGGCCAAGGGTGGAAAAATCAGTGCCATCGTGCCCATGGTGTCGCATCACGACCATAGCGAACACTCCGTGAAAATCGTCATCACCGAGCAGGGAATAGCCGACTTGAGAGGCAAAAGCCCGAAGGAACGCGCGCAAGCCATCATCGAAAACTGCGCCCATCCGGACTACAAACAGCTGCTTTGGGATTACCTCAAACTGACAGGCAATAAAACCCAGACTCCGCACATCATTCAGGCCGCGCTGGGTATGCACGCCGAATTGGGGAAGAGCGGCGATATGCGCAACACGGACTGGGCACAATACATGAAATAACCCATTATAAATCGGAAAGCATGAAGTATGAAGTGTACGATAAAGCAAAATGGCACTATGACTCGAAGGCCATGCCTGAAGAGTTGCCTCAAATAGCCGGTGCAACTCACATCGCTTTCTTCCTGAGATGGTGCATTGAAAATGAGTTGATGTCGAATGAATTTAAAGAAGACTTTGCCAAAGAGATTGAACAGATCTTAAAGAAAGAATTGGATTGCAGAGAGTTTTTCTTTGATTCCATGGACGGCGTTTTCACTTCCGAAGAGCTCAACACAAAAGGCCGGAAGTTTGCCGCTGCCTACTATCATTCGACAAAGACCAAATTTGCCAAGAACCACGGCTTCTACTTGGCCGATTTCGATAATTGGGTTGAGCAAAAGTTCGGCAATCAATACAATTCCGACAATTCATATTATTATATAGAAAACACGGAGGATAATTATATTGAAATTAAAGAATTGTGCACCAAGCGTTATGCCGAATTCTTAAACGGTTAGCGTTTGATTCCGGCGCAAGACCGGCCGCCGAAAACATCAGAGACTGTCGGGATGGGCTTTCAGGCCTTTATCCCGACAGATAACGAAAACATGCACGAAAACCTTAACGGTTGTTCCGTTTGAGAACGAACGACATCCTTCCCTCGATTTCTCCGGCAGGAAGGGGTCTTCTCCACAAATTTCCATGCTTTTATGAAACGCTCTGCTTTGTTCTTGCTGCTTCTTTGCCCGTCGCTCTTTCTACTCGCTCAAAAGGGCAGCATACGCGGGCGGGTATGCAATGCGAAAACCCGCGAAGCCATTGACTTTGCCAACATACGCATCCAAGGCACAAGCATCGGCACGATAACCGATGCCGACGGAAATTTCCGTCTTGACGACGTGCCGCCGGGCTTTGTCAGATTACTGGCCAGTTTTGTTGGGTTCAAGACGGCCATATCGGCCGAAGTGCAAGTGCAAGGCAACCGGACAACGTTTGTCGACATGGAGATGCATGAGTCGGAAGTTTCGCTTGGCGAAGTGGTCATACGCCCGAACTTTGCGAACCGCCCCATAGAAAGCCCTGTCTCCGTATCGACACTCGGCATACAAGAATTGGAGAAAAACGCCGGCGTGAACCGCGACGTATCGAAAGCCATGCAAACGCTTCCCGGCGTGGGAGCCACCGATCCGAATCGCAACGACCTCATCGTGCGAGGTGGCGGCCCTTCGGAGAATGTGTTCTATCTCGACGGGGTGGAGATTCCCGTCATCAATCACTTTTCCACCCAAGGCTCCTCGGGCGGCGTGGTGGGCATCGTGAACCCCGACTTCGTCCGCGAAATCAGTTTCTATACGGGGGCTTTCCCCGCCAATCGGGCCAATGCGCTAAGCTCGGTCATGGAGATTCGGCAGCGGGAAGGCGATAAAGAGCGCATTCGCTCCACATTCTCCATCGGAGCATCCGATGCCGCATTAACGGTAGACGGCCCGATCGGGAAACGGTCGACGTTCATCGTTTCGGCACGACAGTCTTACCTCAAGCTGCTCTTTAAAGCCATCGGCCTGCCCTTCCTGCCCACATACAACGACTTCCAGCTGAAATGCAAGTACGGCATCGATTCCCGAAACGAGATTTCGTTCATCGGCATCGGAGCCATCGACCGGATGACGCTCAACACCTCGCTTCAACAGACGGGAACGGAAAGTCAGCAATACATACTGGGATACTTGCCGGTTTTCAAACAATGGAATTACGCCGCAGGAGTCGTTTACAAACACTTCGGCAAGGGATATACCGACACGTGGGTGCTGAGCCGGAACGCATTGCACAACGGCAATTTCAAACATCGGAACAACGATGAATCACTCCCCAAGATTTCGGATTATGCTTCGGAGGAAACGGAAAACAAGCTCCGCTTCGAACGTCTTTATCCCGACTTGCCGGTGAAACTGCTGTTCGGCGGAGGCCTCAGGTTGTCGGGCTATGCCAACCGCACTTACCGACAGGTTTACAACGGCACGACGGTGCGGGACGAACGCTACGAAACAAGCCTGAACGTGTTCGGCTATCAGGTGTTCGCGCAACTTTCCGACGAATTTCTCCACCATCGGCTCAAGCTCTCTTTCGGCGTCAATGCCGCGGGCAACAATTTCAATTCCCGAATGCGAAACCCCATTCGCGGGCTTTCTCCGCGCTTCTCCGCATCGTATGCCCTGTCGGAGCGGTGGGACGTGAATGCCAACTGCGGTCGCTACGTCATGCAACCCGGCTACACCACGATGGGTTTCAAGAACTCGCAGGGAGAGTATGCAAACCGCAATAACGGCCTGACGCACATCTACTCCGACCAAGTCGTCGCCGGGTTTGAGTTCCGTCCGCGCAACAATCTGCGTTTCACGCTCGAAGGCTTCTACAAGAAGTATGAAAACTACCCCGTTTCCGTAGCCGACGGGATAAGTCTTGCCGGAAAAGGCACGGAATACGGACAAGTGGGTGATGAGGAAGTGACCTCCACGGGAAAAGGACACGCTTACGGATTCGAGTTTCTGGGACGCCTTGTCGAATGGCGACGCACGAATGTCACGCTGACTTATACGTTCTTCCGCAGCGAATTTACCAATCGGGCAGGTGTATATCTTCCTTCGTCGTGGGACACGCGCCACATTCTCAATCTGATGGGAAGTCACAAATTCGGGAAAAGTTGGAACCTGTCCGCCCGGTGGAGGTTTGTGGGCGGCGCGCCCTATTCGCCCATCGACATGGAACTTTCCACACTCAAAGCCGCATGGGACGTCACCCGACGCGCTTATACGGACTATAGCCGCTACAACTCGCTCCGTTTGTCCGACGCGCATCAACTCGACGTGCGCCTCGATAAAGAAATATACCTGAAACGACTGACGCTGAATTTCTATATGGATGTACAGAATGCCTACAATTTCAAATCAGAGAAACCTCCCATCTACACCAACAAAGACGAGCAAGGGCAAGTCATGGACGATCCGGCCGATCCGGCCAACCGCCAGCTGCTCCGCGTCATCGACTATTACGGAGGAACGGTGCTGCCCACGGTGGGTGTTATCGTGAAATTCTGAACTTCGTTTTCGCCCCCTTTTCTCTATAAAAGAGGTTTTACGAACGACCGAGAATTATTTTCTTTTTCGTATATTTGCCCTGCGAATTTCATCATAAACGAGTACGGCCATGAGCGGAAAAACAGTAATTAAAAACAACAAAAAAGACCTATATTTCGACTAAAAAACAGTATTTGAAGACCTTTTGTCGAAGCAAAGGCTGCGAATCCTTACGGGGTTTTGCAGCCTTTTTTGTCAATAAAAATGTCGATTTCCGATTAAAACGACATGATTGCGTTTTTTAAACCGCGAAAAATCGTTTTTGCAAAAACGGCTTCGTTTTTTGTTAAAAGCCTCGTTTTCGACTGTTCAAAAAATGACCGTTTCTTTTACTTTCCAATAAGTCCGGAAGATTCAGTCCGGCCGAAAAACGGTAAATTATTCCGACAAACGAATGAGGAGAAATATCCGAACAAACCGAAAGAACATCCTGCCCGTCATGAAGCGGAGGAAAGGGAGAAGGGGGAAATAGCCGCATCGTGCCCGATTTCGGAGTCCGAAACGTCAAATAATTGCAATCCGATAATACGCGAATATGAAAAAAAAACTATATTTGC
>JBHAEN010000209.1:0-8845 GCA_041855645.1 Bacteroides sp.
CCATTCTTTCCTACGACAGCGAGAGAACGCTGGTCGAAACCCCGATGTTCGGCATCGTCTCGCCCGAAAGGCTGTTCTTCTTCCTCAGTGCCGAAGCCGACGGATTCTTCGCCAAGGCCTACGCGGCACACATCCCCCGGCTGTTGCAGACCGTGGATACGGGCGACCTGCTCAGGCTGCAAATCGAATTCATTGCCGACTATTACGCCGACATCACCGAGAGCGAGACCCGCAACGTAAAGTCGCTGGCCGGCCTCATTCTGCTGAAAAGAAATTTCTCCAACGACGTGATGAACCTCATCACGCATTGCAGTTTCAACAACCTCCTCGTCAAGGAGGCTTTGCTGGAGACGACCCGTGTGTTCAACCTCTACCGCAAGAGCGATTGGGGAAGGAAGATCGACATCGGAACCACGCTCGACGCGGAACTGGACGACCTCGCGGTCGTGTCGGACTACATACGCTTCAACTTCGACCGCCTCGAAGATTTGAAAGAAAACGTCGCGAACAAGATCGACATCGAACAGAACGCCATCTTCAAAAAACTGACCGTGGCCACCGTCTGCATCTCGCTGCCGATGCTCATTGCGGGCATCTACGGCATGAACTTCGAGCGGATGCCCGAACTGAAGTTCGCATACGGCTATCCCTCGGCCATCGTGCTGATGCTGCTTTCGGCCGTGCTCTCGTACGTGTTCTTTAGGCGCAAGAAGTGGTTGTAGAAGGCGGGGCGGACTGCCCCCGCTTGAGCGATTTTTTACCAGTTCCGTCCCCATTCCCGGCATTCTCTTTTTCTTACAATATTTTCTCGATTTCCGAAATGCGCGCAATTCACGCGTCAAACACGTGCACTTGACGTCTGAAACACGTGCATTTCAGACGTCAGGTGGGTGCATTTCGGACGTCAAGTGCACGCATTTCGGAAACGCCCTTCCCATGGGGCTTTCGAGAGGGTCGAAATCCCGGTCGGTTCCGAAACGGGATTTGGAAAAAGTCTTACAAAATGCCTGCTCGTTCGGGGGGCGTGCGCACGGGGAAACTCTCGCTTGCCAAGCGTGCGATAAAAGCCCTCATCGGCCGTTTGCCGGAAAAGGAAGGCCTCTCTTTACAGAGATTTGCCGGGCAACAGTATAAAAAAACGGGGTAGCGTGAGTTTTGCCCCGCGCTGCCCCGTTCTCTGTTTCGATTCGTCTTCCTTTTTACTTGAGGCCGAGTTTCTTGGCGATTTCTTTCGGAAGAGCGTCCTTATGCACCACGATGTTCATGGTTTTGTAGGCCACGAAAGCCTTCGAGGCATACCAGATTCCCTTGTACATTCCGGCTTTTCCCCATGAGTTTTTCACCATGAAGTATTCCTTGCCGTGCTGATCTTTGGCCATTCCGTAGATAATCATGCCGTGGTCGTCGGTCGTTTCCCAGTTGTCGTAGGCTTCCTGACGCATTTCTTGGGTGACGGTCAGTTCGGGTTTGGGTTGTTCTTCCTTGGGTTTTTCGGCCGTGGTTCCCGTCCAGCGCGCCATGTCCGATCCCGTGAGGTCTTTCTTCGCAGCGTCGGGCATGAGGGCTATGCCGTTGCGGCTGAATCCCTGTTCGCTGACGTCGCTTCCCCATGCAAAGGTATATCCTTTCATCACGGCGTTTTCCATGACTTCCATGAATTCGTTCAGCGGCAGGTTGTAGGAGAGTCCGTTTCTCCAGTTGTCCTGCACTTCGATGGCAAACTGCGTATAGAAGGGGTGATGCGTGTATGAGGTGAGCGAAACGTAGTCTTCGGCCTTCAGTCCCAGCGAAGCCACGAAGCTGTGCGGGGTGTATTCCTTGCCTTTGTAGGCGAACTTTTCGGGGCATACGCCCAGATAAGTGTCATACACGGCACACAGGCCTTTCTTCCAGATGGGGTTGAGCTTCTTCAGTTTGCTCTTGGCGATGGCGTTCACATAGCCTTCGGCTACGGCGTCGAGTTCGCTGTGAATGTGGAGCGTGTCGCCGTACATGATGCCGGGCATGGCTTCCTGCGGAACGAGTCCGTAGTGTTTCATGCAGTAAATCACATCGTAGAAGCTGCCTCCGGGCGAGAATGAACTTTCGCTGTGCAGGCGTACATAGTTCACCGCACGGTCTTGCATCGTTTTGTGCACGACGAACATTTCGGAGAAGTCCACGTCGCCTTTACCCATCCGGAGCAGTTCCGATTCGAGGAAACCCAGTCCGGAGAAGCTCCAGCACGTGCTCGAACGGTTTTGATTCTTGATGGAAGTTATCGGATTTTCCTTCACTACGGTGAATTGCGGCCCTTCCGGCTTGGAAGCGGCTTCCTGTGCCGTGACGCCCAGTCCGTACAGACCGAGCGCGGCTAAGAGAACGGTTTTTTTCATTGGTTTGTTATTTAATATGGTATTGGTTTAGGGTGCAAATATAGAGAATCCCCGGGTTAAGACCATATATTTTGCTGCGAAAAGGTTCGTCTTTCCGTCGATTTTCTCCCGTTTGTCTGTCATTTTGTCGGCCGCTGCCGGTTTAAAGGTTCATGACATCCTGTTCAAACCGTTCTTTGTCGCCCGCGGCTTTGTTGCGCATGCGGCTGCGGTAGTTGTAGATGGTGGCGAGCGAATACCCGAGGAAACGGGCGATGTGGTTGCTGTCCGTCACGCCTAAGCGGATGAGGGCGAAGATGCGGAGTTCCGTGGTGAGGAGTTCGTTCGATTTGGGAACGATGCGTGCATCTTCCGTCAGCAGGCCGTTGAAGGCGTTGATGAAATTGGGGAAGAGCGTGAGGAACGAGCGGTCGAACTCGTTGTAGAACTCATCCCGTTCGTCGCGTATGAATTGTTCGGACTTGATGGCTTTGAACAGCTCGTCCGTGCGCGAGGCCATGGCCATCTTGGCCAACGAACGCCGGTAGGCTTCCATCTTGTTGATGTAGTTCATGCAGCGGTCCAGGTAGCGGGCGATGTACACCTCCTTGATTTTCCCGGTTTCCTCCAGACGGTTGTTCACGGCCTGCAACTCCTTGTTTGTCGTGCTCAGGTCGCGCCGCATGACCGATAGTTTCTTCATCCACCGGTAGAGGTAGAATACGGCCACGAGCAGGAAAAGCGAGAGCAGGCACACCGAAATGGTGAAGACGCGCGTCACGCTTCGGGCGCGTTCTTCTTTCAGCTTGTAGGCCTGATCGATGATGGGAAAGAACTGCGTCACCTCGATGAAACGGAGTCGGGCGTTGCAGGCCACGGCGTCTTCCATCGATCGGGTGAGGTAGCGGTAGGCGCGGTCTATCTGGCCTTCTCCGTACATCAGTTGCGCCAGTTTCTGAAGCGAGGCGTATTCGCGCACGGAGGCTTCGAGGTCGGCGATGGCGGTGAGCGCGAGGAAGTAGACCTCCCGTTCCGTGTCCTTCTTCACTGCGCAGGCCTGTGAAAAGGTATAATAGGTGTAGGCCCTCTGGCGCAGGTCGATCGGCTGGGTGAGCAGGTGGTTGAGAATATGGAGTGCCGAGTCGATTTGTCCCACCACGACGGCCCTTTCGGCCTCGACAATGGAACGGTTGATGCCCGGCGGCATCACCCGAATGATGGAATCGCGATAGCGGTTGGTCTTCTCGATGTATTTTCGTTTTTCTTCGCGGTTGGTGGTGTAGTCCGCCAGCCATCCGTAATAGGCGCGGTAGGTTTGGTAGTAGTTCTGCCGGTCTTCATCGTTCAGTTGTGCGGGAACGATTTGTTGCAGTTGCTCCAGCGCTTCGTTGTACATGCCCATTACGCCCATGATGTTTGCCCGGCTGATGATGATTCTGTGGCCTGCCTGCGGTTGTCGGATGCGGGGCAATAAGGCTTCGCTCCGGTTGAGGTAAAGCAATGCCGAGTCGGCCTGATAGTTCCGGTATTCTTCGTAGAGGTCTTGATGCAGGGCGAAAGCGGTCGTGGCGTCGTCCGTGCTTTGCAGCCGGCGTTTCAGGCTGTCGATGCGAAGTTCCTTTTGCCGGTGGAAGGCTTCCTTCCGGTGCAGAATCTCGTCGAGCCGTTTCAGGGTCGATTCGTTGGCTGTTTGCCGGGCTTTCGAGGCCGTCGGGACGAATGCGAGCATAAACGTGAGGAGGAGATGAGCGGGCGTCTTCATGCAGATATACGGTTTTTTATCCTTGCAAATATAAGAATAGTGTCAAAGAAAGCACATTTTTTCGTTCGATAATTTTACATTCCGTTTATATAAACAGGCTGTTTCCGCGGCTTGAGTTGCTTGAAAATAAAGCGATTGTCGGTTAAAGATGTTTATATTTCCTTTCCATCCCCGTCGCTCCTTTCGCTGCCGCGGATACTTTTGTCCTTGTCGTCGAAGCGTCGGAACCGTTCGGCGAAGACGGCAGACAACGAATCCTTTTTCACCATGAGAAAGCAACTCCTTTTACTTCTGCTCGGCTTGTTGCCGGGCATCGATTCCCTTTGGGGAGCGGCCGCGGTGTCGCACGTCGCCCCGGAATTCTGGTGGGCGGGCATGAAGAATCCCCGCCTGCAAGTGCTGATTCACGGCGAAGGCATCGCCTCGGACAACGTGTCGCTCACCTCGGCCGACGTTCTTCTGGAAGAAGTGGTCAGGCTTGAAAATCCCAATTATCTGCTGCTTTATCTCGACCTGTCGAAAGCCGCGCCTCAGCGGTTCGACATCGTGTTGAAACAAGGCCGCAAGCGCACGACGATTCCCTACGAGCTGAAAGCGCGCGAAGAAGGCGCCGCAAGGGTGAAGGGCTTCGACGCTTCGGACGTGCTCTACCTCATCATGCCCGACCGTTTCGCGAACGGAAACCCCGATAACGACAGGGTGAAGGGCATGCGCGAGTCTGCCGTCGACCGCGGAGAACCCTTTGCCCGTCACGGCGGCGATCTGCAAGGCATCGAAAACCGTCTGGACTATCTGGCCGATCTGGGCGTGACGGCGATTTGGCTCAATCCCGTGCAGGAGAACGACATGGCCGAAGGCTCGTATCACGGATATGCGGTGACCGACTATTACCGCATCGACCCCCGTCTGGGAAGCAACGAAGATTTCCGCCGTTTGGTGGCGCACGCGAGAGATAAAGGCCTCAAGGTGGTGATGGACATGATCTTCAACCATTGCGGGAGCGAAAACTACCTCTTCCGCGACATGCCTGCCCGCGACTGGTTCAACCATGAGGGACGTTATGTGCAAACCTCTTTCCGCACGGCCACGCAATCCGACCCTTACGCACCCGAATCGGAACGGAAGACAGCCGTCGACGGATGGTTCACCCGGACCATGCCCGACCTCAACCAGCGCAACCCGCACGTGGCGACCTATCTCATCCAGAACAGCATCTGGTGGATAGAGTACGCCGGCATCGGCGGCATCCGGCAGGACACGCACCCGTATGCCGACTTCGAGGCCATGGCGAGGTGGTGCAAGGCCGTGGACGAGGAATATCCCCACTTCAACATCGTGGGCGAAACGTGGCTGAACAGCAATGTGCTCGTCTCCTACTGGCAGCAGGGAAGCCGTCTGGCCGCGCCGCGCGACTCCCGCCTCCGCACGGTGATGGACTTCCCGCTCATGGAACACCTGAACAAAGCCTTCGATGAACCGACGGGCGACTGGGGCGGCGGACTTTTCAGACTCTACGACTACCTGTCGCAGGACTTCGTTTATCCCGACCCCATGCACCTGCTTACGTTTCTCGACAACCACGACACTTCGCGCTTCTGCCGCACGGAAGAAGCCGCGCGCAACCTCGACCGCTACAAGCAGGCCGTGACCTTTCTGCTCACCACGCGCGGCATTCCCCAGCTTTACTACGGAACGGAAATCCTGATGGCAGCCGACAAGGCCGAAGGCGACGGCCTGCTCCGCCGCGACTTCCCGGGCGGATGGGCCGGCGATGCCGCCGACTGTTTTTCGCCCGAGGGACGCACTCCTCTCCAGCAGGAGGCTTTCGGCTTCCTGCGCCACCTGCTTCGCTGGCGCAGGGGACACGAGGCGATGGCGAGCGGTTCGCTCATACAGTTTGCTCCGGTCGGAGGCGTTTACGTCTATGCGCGCCGTGCAGACAACCGTGCGGTGGTGGTCTTTCTCAACGGAACCGACGAGGAGAAACGGGTCGATGGCGAACGTTACCGGGAAGTGCTCCCCGATGCGCCGGCCGTCGACGTGCTGACCGGTCTGCCGACGGCCCCGAAAGAGGGCTTCACGCTGCCCGCCCGGGGTGTCCGCATCGTGGAATTCGGGCGGTAAAACTTCCCGAGGATTTATATTTTATGCCTTTGATGAAAATAATAACCGATTGTGAAACAGTTTGTTGTGTGAACATGTCGTTTATACTTTCTTTCTTAAACGAATCCTGCAGGCCGAATGTGCCTACTTTTGTTCATACGCTGCCCGCGGTTTCCCCGGCCGGGCGGAAAACGTAAAAACCATTTAATACCATCACCTGCAAAATGAACTTCAGAAAAAACCTTCTACTCCCCGTCTTGCTTTGCCTCGCGGGCACAACGCATGCGCAGCAGAAGTTGACATCGCCCGACGGAAAGCTGGAAATGAACTTCAGCCTGAATGGCGAAGGCCGCCCCGTGTACGACCTCTTCTATAAAGGAAAGGCAGTCATCAAACCCGCCACGCTGGGACTCGAACTGGTGAAGGAAGACGATACCCGCACCGACTTCGACTGGGTGGACCGTCGCGACCTCACCAAACTCGACTCCAAGGTCGACCTCTTCAGCGGATTCACCCTGAAAAATGCCTCGACTTCCACCTTCGACGAAACATGGAAACCCGTCTGGGGCGAAGAAAACGCCATCCGCAACCACTACAACGAGCTTGCCGTGACCCTCGACCAGCCGAAGAACCAACGCGAACTCGTCATCCGTTTCCGCCTGTTCAACGACGGGCTGGGATTCCGCTACGAGTTTCCGCAGCAAAAGAACCTCAACTATTTCGTCATCAAGGAAGAGCTGACCGAATTTGCCATGGCCGGAGACCACACCGCTTTCTGGCTGCCCGGCGACTACGACACGCAAGAGTACGACTACACCACCTCGCGCCTCTCCGAAATACGCGGACTGATGTCGAAAGCCATTACGCCCAACTCCTCGCAGACCCCGTTCTCGCCCACCGGCGTGCAGACCTCGCTCATGATGAAGAGCGACGACGGACTCTACATCAACCTGCACGAAGCCGCCCTGATCGACTACTCGTGCATGCACCTCAACCTCGACGACGAGAAACTTGTCTTTCGTTCATGGCTCACGCCGGACGCCCAAGGGCGCAAGGGCTACATGCAAACGCCCTGCACCTCGCCGTGGCGCACCGTCGTGGTGAGCGACGACGCCCGGGAGATTCTCGCCTCGCGCATCACGCTCAACCTCAACGAGCCTTGCAAAATCGAAGACACGTCGTGGATCAAGCCCGTCAAGTACATCGGCGTCTGGTGGGACATGATTACCGGAAAAGGTTCGTGGGCCTATACCGATGAGTTCACGAGCGTCAAACTCGGAGAAACCGATTACACCAAAGCCAAACCCAACGGGAAACACTCGGCCAACACGGCCAACGTGAAGCGTTACGTCGACTTTGCCGCCGCCAACGGCTTCGACGCCGTTCTCGTGGAGGGATGGAACGAAGGCTGGGAAGACTGGTTCGGCAACAGCAAAGACTATGTGTTCGACTTCGTGACGCCCTATCCCGACTTCGACGTCAAGGAAGTGCTCCGTTACGCCGCCGAAAAGGGCGTGCGCATCATGATGCACCACGAAACCTCCTCGTCGGTGCGCAACTACGAACGTCATATCGACCGGGCCTATCGGTTCATGGTCGAAAACGGCTACAACTCCGTCAAGAGCGGCTACGTGGGCGACATCATTCCCCGCGGCGAGCACCACTACGGACAATGGATGAACAACCACTACCTCTACGCACTGAAGAAAGCGGCCGACTACAAAATCATGGTCAACGCCCACGAAGCCGTGCGCCCCACGGGAATCTGCCGCACCTATCCCAACCTCATCGGGAACGAATCGGCCAGAGGAACCGAGTATGAGGCCTTCGGCGGAAACAACGTGAACCACACCACCATATTGCCTTTCACCCGACTCATGGGAGGCCCGATGGACTACACGCCCGGAATCTTTGAAACCGACATCAGCAAGATGAACCCCAACAACCATTCGAGGGTGCGCAGCACGCTGGCCCGTCAGTTGGCGCTCTACGTCACTATGTACAGCCCCTTGCAGATGGCGGCCGATATTCCCGAAAACTACGAACGTTTCCCCGACGCCTTCCGCTTCATCAAAGACGTGGCCATCGACTGGGACGAGACCCGTTACCTCGAGGCCGAACCCGGAGCCTACATCACCATCGCCCGCAGGGCGAAGGGAACGGCCGACTGGTTCGTGGGATGCACGGCCGGTGAAGGCGGACACGCGTCGAAGCTGAAGCTCGACTTCCTCCAACCCGGAAAACAATACGTGGCCACGATCTACGCCGACGCCAAAGACGCCGATTGGGAGAAAAACCCGCAGGCTTACACCATCCGCAAGGGAGTGGTCACCGCGAAATCGGTTCTCCAACTGCGCGCGGCCAACGGCGGAGGATATGCCGTCAGCCTTCACGAGGCGACCGACAAGGCGCAACTGAAAGGACTGAAACGCCTCTGAACGGGCCACGCGTCGTCACGCCTCCCCGGGGCTTGCGATGAGCGGCCGATAACCATGCACCGTTCGCGAAAGCCGTCTGTCGCAACCGACGACGGACGGGGGAGAGCCGCTCGCCGCTCGACATAAATAGAACTTACATATACCACTTTAATTTAATGACATGAAAAGGAATCTCAAACTTAAAATCC
>JBHAEN010000210.1:0-19601 GCA_041855645.1 Bacteroides sp.
ATTGGCCATTGCCATCGCCGTCATCTTCGTCTTCCTGCTGCTCAACTTCAAAAAAATCAGCATTGCCGCCACCGCCTTGCTTTCCACGACGCTTTGCCTGCTCGGCGCCGCGCTCGGACTTCGGATATTCGGCCTGGACTTCAGCCTGACGTGCGTATTGGGAATCATCAGCCTGCTGGGTGTCATCATGCGCAACGCCATCGTGATGTTCGAGCATGCCGAAGACTTGCACCACCGCAAGAAGTTCACCGCCCGCGAAGCAGCCTACGACGCCGGGAAGCGGCGGATGCAGCCCATCTTCCTCACTTCGGCCACCACGGCCGTGGGCGTAGTGCCCATGATTCTGAGCCAAAGTTCGCTCTGGACTCCGATGGGCGTGGTCATCTGCTTCGGAACCATCGTATCGATGATACTCGTCGTGACCATTCTGCCCGTGGTCTACTGGAAACTCTACGGCGGCAAATGAAACGACGGTTGCCGAAGAAAACCCTTCACCCTCACCAATGATTAAACTCATCAACCAACGGATATGAAACAACTGTATATAACCACCACCCTCCTGATTGTCTGTGCCGCTCTTTCGGCACAGACCACACAAACGCTCACGCTGGACGACTGCAAGCGGATGGCCAAGGAGAACAACAACACCCTCATCGGGAAAGAACTGGAAAGACGCATTGCCGCACAAACAGCCAAAGAAGCCTTCACGCATTTCTTCCCCACCGTCGAAGCCGGCGGAACGTACGTCAACCTGAACGAACCGCTCATCGAAATGGCCTTGCCCAACCCGCTCACAGGCACTCCCATCGGCATGTCGATGATGAAAAGCGGCAAAGCGGCATCCATCACCGCCGTGCAGCCTCTCTTTGCCGGAGGACAAATCGTCAACGGCAATAAGCTGGCACGCATAGGCAAAGAGGTGAGCGATTTGCAATACGAACAGGCGGCCGACGAAGTGGAACGGCACACCGAACGGCTCTTCCGGCAAGTCGTGCAACTGGAGGAAAAGCTGAAAACGATAGGCGCCATGGACGAACTCATCAGGCAGGTGCGCAAGGACGTGGAACTGGCCATTCGCGCCGGAGTGGCCACACGCAACGACTTGCTGCGCGTGGAGCTGCAAGAGCATGAGCTCGAAAGCCAACGCCTGAAGGTGGAAAACGGCATCGGCGTCACGAAATTGCTGCTCGGACAGCACATCGGAACCGACGGCACGCAACTGCAAATAACCTACGACGCTCCCGAAGACCCCGAATCGCCGCTGATTCATTATGTCGATCCGCACGAAGCCGTACTCAGCCGCCCCGAAACAGGACTCCTCGACCGGAACCTGCATGCCGGCCGGCTGCAAAAACGCATTGAAATCGGCAAACGCCTTCCGTCCGTGGGCGTTGGCGGAGGCTACTTCTATAACGACCTGATGGGAAGCGACAAAAATTTCGGCATGATCTTCGCCAACGTCAAAATACCCATTTCCGACTGGTGGGGCGGAAGTCACGCCATCAAAAAACAGGCATGGAAGCTGAAGCAGGCAGAGATAGAGCGCATCAACGGCATGGAACTCATGGTGGTGCAGACCGAACAGGCATGGAACGAACTGCAAGAGGCTTACAAACAGACGCTCGTGGCGAAACGCTCCATAGCCTCGGCCTCCGAGAACATGCGCGTCAACCGCGAAGGCTACAAAGCCGGAACCGTCACCCTGACCGACGTGCTCGATGCGCAGAGTCTTCTTCAACAAAGCCGCGACAAACAAACCGAGGCCTTGACCAACTACGGGTTGAAACTCACGGAATACAGGTTGCTTACGGGAAGATAAAAAAAACGGAGTCCGAATTTTTCCCCGGCCCCGAATTGTCGGTTTATTTTACCTCCGGCCAAGCGAACGAAACGCCTCACGCCATGAAACGGTAAAAAAAACGAACATTCGAAAAATAACGCTCCTCACGATTTTTCAATAAAAAAGGCGGCGTTTTTGCAAAAACGATTTTTCCGTTTTGCTAAAACGGCAACTACGCCGTTCTACGAAAAAACGACCGTTTTCTTGACAAAAAAGGCCGCGAAATCCCGTAAGATTCGCGGCCTTTTCCTATATGCCGAGGTCTTTCACTCAGGTTTTCAGCCTGTATGAACAACCGTTTTGTCCGTATTGATTACTTTTTTCGTTCTCATTTTCATCCTTTTTGCCATGTGTCGGCCGAGCAAAGATACGAAAAAACGTTGGAATAATCAATTGAGAACAGAACAATGATGCATTTGGCACTGACTATAAGATATACGGACGAAAAGAAAAAGTATGTTATCTCTTTTTGGTAGCCAATTCACCAACGGGTACGTCGTAATGTTTTGTGGTTGAATCTTTTATATTGTAATTTCTATTTGAATACCTTCCGGACCTACTATGCAACTCTCATAATATCCGTCACCTGTTATTCGTGGACCACTTACAACGGAATAACCAGCATCCTTTATCTCTTCGGTTTTGGAATCAACGGTTTCTTTGCTTCCTACAGATATGGAGAAATGAATAAAACCGATATTGGCTTGAGATGGGTCAATAGAAATGACATTAGGCTTTAGCATCAGTTCCAACCTTGTCGAACCATCTGGAAATGAGAGAATATAAGTCCGTAATCCCGTTTTAGGATTATGATACATTTCATTACTTGTGGCGGTAAAGAATTTCATAAAGAATTGGCGCATTCTTTCCAAGTCTTTGCAAAACAATGCTATATGATCTATCTTCATAAGGTGGCGGTTATATTGAAACAAAAGTATAAGAAATAACGCAATTTGTAAAATTTCTATCATTCAAAAAACGACTGAAGTACGGAAAGATACGAAAAGAAAACCAGAAAAGGCCATCCAATTATTTTCATACAGACTTTTTTTCTTCTCAACGATGCAACAATGCGTCAGCCGTTGCAGACATCGCAGCTTTATCCATTCAATAACAGCACGTAACGGAAAAATCTGTCGGGGTTTCCGGCAGTGGACACGCTGCCTTGCCTGATGCATTCATCGACATTTTCCATTCTAATGAGACACTAATGAATGGATATTATTCTTTTTCATGGGCTATTCGATGTTTATGTTCATTGTGTGCCATTTGCCAATAACACACCAAAGGCACATTTTTTTAAAGGATAGATTACATATCTTTGCTCACGGGTTAAATGATTGTGGCGCGAATCTTATCAAAGAAACTCACGAATGAAAGTTGAACCATGAATTGGATATTGTATCAAAAAGAAGCCGCCGTCACGGATATGGAAGACGAAACGGCAAAGGAAATCGTGTCTGAATTGGGAGGAAAAGTGGAAAAGTCTTTTTTCGGGCTGCCACGCAGGGAACGTACGTCCAAACTCTTTGAAATATTGACGGAACTGGGAGACCGAAAAGGTTATAAAGTATATAGCCATAGCCTATCCGAAGACTTTTGTGCAAAGCACAACCATAAGTACGCAAACAGAGAATGGCTGTATGATTTGCTTTGGTATACCGAAGAAGAAGGATACTTTCCCACGGATTTTCCCCTTGTGGTCGAATCGGAATGGAGCAAGAAACGCAAAGCGGACCCTGAAGACCGTTACAGCGGCATAAAATATGATTTTCAAAAACTATTATTGCCCAACACGGGGCTGAGGCTGATGATTTTCAAAACCACCGGAAAGACTGCGGAGCTCGAAAACCTGTCACACTACTTTCTCAAAGCCATAAACACCTATGGGCCGTCGAAGTATGCCGATTTTCTGTTCGTCGGATTTTGCAACCGCAGGAAGTCTTTTTATTATGCACACCTGAAAAAGCGATGCGACGGCCGATAGTCCGTTTTCCCAAGCACCGTGTCGGGAAAAGGATGGAAACAGTTCGAGAAGTTAAGGCAGAACATACGCCGACCAATACAACCACAAAGGAAAAGCAAGGGGCTCAAGCTATAAACGTAAAATACTGCCCGATTTACCGAAAAAAAAGTGCGGTGCGCCGTTCGCGACGTACCGCACTTTTTTTTATATTTGTTCGCAAAGTGATATACTAAAGAAAATAACAGCCAAATCCGCTGTTAGCATTACGTTATAATCAAAGCATGATGGCAAAATATGAATTAGGTGCAATTTATAAAATAGATGGTCAAAATGGAGCATTTTATTATGCAAGACTTTTGACAAACGATTACTATGGAATTTTTGCACCATTGGAAGGCGAACTGAATGAAGAAACATTTGCTCAAACCCATTATCGCCTCTTTATCAATTGTAACTCTTTTCCCGTAAAACGAGGTATATGGGAAAAAGTTATGTCATCTCCCGACAAAACCGATATTGAGCGCTGGCAATACCCTCAATTAGCTAATTTTGCTAATTTCAACAGGAAATTATTTCTTGACCAATGCAGAGTTTTTCATAAAGGAAAACTATATGAATGTGAAAGTAAGGAGACGTTCATTACATTGGTGAAGTCTGGAATGATTTCACTTATTTTCAATAGACATGAGGTAATACCCAATTTTCTAATGGAATATTATAGCGATTTCCCGAATAGCTATATTATAGACAAAAAATTTATTCATAGCGGAACTCCCGAATATCAAGAAGAACAATTAGAAGTATTAAGAGAGTTAGGCTTTGATATGGAAAATTTATTATAACAAACACCAGTGTCGCTTAACGGCTACACGCTGCAACCCATTATCGGCTCAATAAAATGTTCAATTTTTAATTGGAAGAAAAATGAATGCTAAAACAAATGATTTAAAAGAAATTATCAAAAGATGGATTGTCGATATTGATAAAACAGAAGAATTGCCTTCTGATATTGTGGCTTTGAGCTTTAATCTTTATGAACCTTATGGCTTAGAAATGGTCGGTTCTACTTGGTTTGATGAAAAGGATGAAGACTGGGCATGTGATGAAAGTTTTGAACCAACTCAAAGAAGTTGTCCTGATTTTGAAATTTCAGACAGCCTGAAATGGGAAGAAGTGTTAGAAATAGTGGTGGCTATTTTTAAAGACTTAATCAAGGAACTTACCGATTTGAACATTTTTAAAGTAGAACATATCGCAGTGGGATTTGTAGATGGAGATTTGACTATCATTAAATAATCAAGATGCCGATAACACGTGACTAATCGTACTGAAAGCGATTAGCCACATCCCATTATCGTGAATAGCTGACCGCTTTTCATACATAAGGCTTACGTTTTACTGCCATTTAGACCCTAACGGCTTATATCTAATCGAAAATTATCTTGATATTAAGGAGGATATTCCTAAGTATTTTGATGATATGCGTGTATGTATGGTAACAAGAAATTTAATCACGATAACAAACAGCAAACCGACTGAATAAGCGGAACGCTGCCGAACATTATGTATCATAAAAAACAAAGAGAGGTTAATGCAGAAGAATAGATACATAACAAGCGGCTCAACATCCCCATACAAGGTCGGTAATATGAATCTTGGCGCTTTTGGATTGTTTGGGCTGTTCTATGTGCAATAAAGCCGTTGGTATTGCCGCTTATAAAGGTCAAACATCAGAATAAGCTGTATGGAACCTATTTATTTCATGACACAGGATATAAGAAAAATGCTTCAAATGCAATTCAGTTATAAAACAAGGCGTTTGATAGTGAAGAGAATGTATTTAATGTGTGCTTTAGTTATTATGGGAATTGTCGCTACATTACTAACAGGATGTTCTCGTTTGAAAAAAGATGAGGAAATTATTGCTAAATATCTTAACGATATATATGGGAAAGATGCTTATGTCGTTCAAAAAGACCCTGAATATAAGTCTCACTTTCTTGTAAATCTTAAAGAATATCCGAAATTGCAGTTTATGGTAACGGTATCGCGTCAGCCATTTACATCGCCTTATATATGGAGTAATTTCGATAAAGTCTTTAGTGAGCATGCAATTAAACAGTTTAAGCAGTCAAATGATTTATTGGCAGATGAAATTCAATATTCAGACCCACAATTTATTTATAGTACAAAAATAAATTCTCTTGAAGAATTAAAAACATCCTATGACAAATTGATGAAATTTGTCAATTTTGTTTCTCAAGAATATCCTATTTTAATTGATACAGGCGTGCTTGACATAAGACTTGATGTCAGTGGGCTTAAGCTCAAAGGAGATATTGAAGATGAAATGAAATATTTTGATATTTGTGAAGCGAAACAAGGAACTCTTACGATAAAGCCTTATGACGAACTTTATGATAAACTGGTACTTCAAATAAAAACTCATTCGGAAAATCAAAATGGCGTGGTTTTTAAAGTAAGCGACGGACGCAGCTTTGCTTTAGGAAGCGATACTTTTGAAGATTGTCTTTATAAAAATTTGGAGCTTAAAAATTATGATGCAAAGGCACTTGATAACATTACTTTAAAACCCGGAGAGGTGAGCGATGTTTATAATTTTGCAAGCACAGATAATTACAATTTTGTGAATATAGAAATCCAAGCTAAAAACTTAACGGATTCAGTTTGTTCGCTATATGATGCAACAATCATTAAAGCAGTTATTACAGGTGCAAAAGAAATTTATATTGATCCTGTTTGGATTGATCTTAAATTTAGCGCATGGGACAATGCAACAGGTAGAAAATGGATTGATCCATACGATGCACTCAAAATTTTGCCACCGAAAACAAAAACAGAAAAAATAGAAGGGACTTTATACAAAAACATAAAAATTCTCTTTGAAGAATATCATGGAAAAGATTGGAAAGAAATAAGGAGAGTTACATTGATATTTCAACAATAATAAAAACGAAATATTAACCCGGGATATGGGAAAGCATTAAATTTTAAATGTGATTTTCAAAGTCTTTTTTATTATGCACACCTGAAAAAGTGATGCGACGGCCGATAGTCCGTTTTCCCAAGCACCGTGTCGGGAAAAAAGATGAAACCACGGAAAGCCGGCACGGGCATCAGGCTCATCGTTGCCCGATGCCGCTACATGTACCGTTTCAAGCGTTTGACCCAGATACGGTATCCTTCTTCGTTCAGGTGCAGACCGTCGTTCGTCAGTTCGGGCCGCAGCACATCGGTTCCTTTGCGCACGAAATGCGGGAAGAGAGCGACATAGCGCACCTTATGGCGTTTCGCCACGGCTTTCAGACGGACATTGATTTCGGCAATCAGAGCGGTTTTCCCCGCAAGGCGTTTGTATCGGCCGAAGTCCTCGTTGATGGGGAGCAGGCTTTGCAGGTAGACTTTCGTGGCAGGCGATTCGCGGCGGATATGCAGCACGGTCCGCTCGATCATTCCCGCTATGCTGTCGGCCGTCAAGTCGTGCGAAACATCGTTCACGCCGATGAGCAGAAACAGCTTGGCAGGCTTTCCCGGCAGAATCTGCCATAAACGATCGTAAACGCCCATGACCACATCGCCGCGGATGCCGCGGTTGCGCACAAAGGGCAAATTCAGCCGCGAGGCCCAATCGCCTCCGTTCTCCGTCAGGCTGTTGCCCAGCATTACGATGTCGCGAGAGGTTACCGGCGATTCGGCCTCGAACTGACGGACACGTTCATAGTAATGCTCCGTGTACGGGGGCAAACCCTCCGTCTGCAAGGTTTGAGCGGACAACGACACGCAAGCGCCTCCAAACAGCAGCAGGCATATTCGTTTCATGAGTCGATGGCTTTTCATCATTCTCCGGAACCTCGGTAAGCTTCCACGGCTTTCTTCACAGACCCGTGGGTCAGGAGCAAGTCTTCGGCCTGTTTGTAGTCGAGTCCGAGTTCTTCGACGATCATGCGCGTTCCTCGGTCGACGAGTTTCCGGTTGCTCAACTGCATGTTCACCATCTTGTTGCCCTTGACGCGCCCCAGCTGTATCATGACCGACGTGGTAATCATGTTCAAAATCATCTTCTGTCCGGTTCCCGATTTCATGCGCGAGCTGCCCGTCACGAATTCCGGGCCTACCACCATCTCGATGGGAATGTCTGCCTCGGCAGCCATCGGCGAGTCAGGATTGCTCGTGATGCAGGCCGTCAGCACACCGTGTTCACGGGCTTTTTTCAGGGCGCCGATCACGTAGGGCGTCGTTCCCGAAGCGGCGATGCCGATCACCGTATCCTTATCCGTAACGGCATGTTCCTGCAATTCTTCCCATCCGCGCCGCGTATCGTCTTCGGCATTTTCCACCGGATTGCGCAAAGCCGTATCGCCCCCGGCAATCAACCCGACAACGAGCGTGGGCGGCATACCGAAGGTGGGCGGTATTTCCGAAGCGTCGAGCACGCCCAGCCGCCCGCTTGTTCCCGCGCCCATGTAGAAAATGCGTCCTCCTTGCTTCATGCGCGGCACGATCAGGGTTACCAGTTTTTCGATCTGCGGTATGGCTTCTTTTACGGCCAATGCCACTTTCTGGTCTTCTCTGTTGATTTCTTCGAGCAACTCACGAACCGATTTCTTCTCCAAATCATTGTACAGGGAGGGTTGCTCCGATATTTTGACGAATGCCATAATTTACTGATGAGATGTGTGATAATTGATTAAACCTTCCATCGGACTCTGCACGATGGAACCGAGAGCGATTTCGGCTTCCGCCGCGGCTTCGGCCAGTACTTCCCGGTAATGATAGGCCACAGAACCGACGAAATGAACCTTGTGATTCCGGTAGTCGTACTGCATGACGTTGCGCCGGAGGAATGCCCGGAAACTGTTCAGCACCAGCTCCCGCACGCAAGGCTCCCCGATGTTCTGTGCAAGGAACGGGGAAAGTCCGGCCAGAAACCGATTGGGGAAAGGCTGACGATAGACACGGTCGATAATATCGGCCGGCTGCAAATCGAACTGCCGGAAAAAACGTTCCTTCAGCGCCGGAGTCATTTGGTTTTTGAGCAGATCGCCCACCAACAACTTGCCCAGACAAGCACCGCTCCCTTCATCGCCAAGAATGAAACCGAGCGGCGAAACGTTGGCCGCAATAGCCGTTCCGTCGTAATAACATGAGTTCGATCCGGTTCCCAGAATGCAAGCGATTCCGGCTTCGTATCCGCACAGCCCGCGGGCAGCCGCCAGCATATCCGAACAGACTTCGATGCCTTCTTCCACTTGCAGATGGCTTTCGACAGCCCGGCGCACCATGTCTATTTTATCGGGGAAAGCACAGCCCGCGCCGTAAAAATAGACTCGCCTGAAAACGCGCGAAGGCAACCCGGGCAGCAAAGCCGTCCCGATTTCTTCTGCAATTTCGGTCTCCGTCTGGAAAAAGGGGTTGATACCTTTCGTAAAGATGCGCAGGCAAGGTTTTCCTCGTTCCACCACACACCAATCTGTTTTGGTCGACCCGCTATCTGCTATTAAAATCATAGTTATCCGAATGTTATGGTTATTTCAAATTTTGATATATATCTTGCGTTTATATAATAAATACCCGACGAACCAATTCACCACAATAAAGAGCAAGGCGAACACAAAAGAACCGCCCGTATCTCCGAAACAAGGTGCCAGCACTTCCTGATAGAGGAAGCCGCGAATACTTATGCCGGCATCTCCGTAAGGAACCTGAATACTGCCGCACAAAATGGTTCCGATGGCTCCGAGCACATACATGAACAAGGGGTTAACCCCGAAAACCTCGAAGAAGAGCGTCCATCGTTTATAGCCCTTGACGTCGATTATCCAGATGAGCAGAGCCAGGAAACTTGAAGCCAATCCGCAGGTGGTCAGCACGAACGTTGGCGACCACACCTTTTTATTGATCGGGCAACCGTAGCTCAGCAGAAAGCCCGAGAACGTGAGAACGGTTCCCACCAGAAACAGACTGATGAGGTGAGAGCCGAGCATTTCCTCGCGGCTTGCGCTGTTGCGGGTTCTTTCCGTCATCATGCGCCCCACACAGAAGCCGAGCAATACGTGGGCGATGGAGGGCAGCGTGCTCAACAGGCCTTCGGGATCGATTCCCTTATCCAGATACATGTGAGCGGGAGTAAGCACCGCGCGGTCCACCACGGAAAGAATGTTCGTCTCGTCGTAAGCAAAGCCGTTGCCCGCAGCCAGCAGCACCGCGTATCCCGCCAACACAGCCGCAATGAGCCACGGGATGTATCTGTGTCTGACGGTTAGGGCAATGACGGCCGTGGCTCCGTAGCACAGCGCAAGGCGGGGCATCACACCCAAAATACGGAGCCTGTCGAAAGTCCGGACCGCCTCCCAAAGCTGACCGCCGAACCCGATACCTTCCGTCGGATGAGTCCAATAGTAGCAAAACTTGGAGAACCAAGCCACCCCCAGACCGATGAGAAAAATCACCAACGTCCGTTTCAGTATCTTCATGAGGGCGGCATAGCTGAAAACGAAATTATATTTCTGCAACGAAATGTACGTAGAAATGCCCATAATGAACATGAAGAACGGAAAAACCAAATCCGTCGGCGTCAGGCCGTTCCACTCAGCGTGACGCAAAGGAGCATACATGTACTTCCATGTTCCGGGGTTGTTCACCAGAATCATTCCCGCGATGGTCACACCCCGAAGAACATCGAGCGCGAGCAAACGCTTACTTGTTTGAGCCGTCTGATTCGTCATTGTTATTGTGCGAATTAAAAATTACCGGTAGAGATAATAGGTACGGGAAGTTTTACGGAACGAATCGACATCCTTATACCAATAGTCGCGAACATCTTCCCAACGGTTGCGCAACGCGAACCGCTCACGGATCCGGGTCGATCCGCTCACCTGATCGAACATGCGAAAACGACCTTTATCGGCATGATCGAATACCGCCCGATCGGGATACAGCGCAGCCATTTCCTGCATGACCAGAAACTGGATTTCGCTCAGCGGAGCTTTCCGTAAATCGACGATAAACACCTGCACGCCTTGCAACAATTCGCCCTTGCCCACCGAGTAGAACGGTTTGAGGACAATGGGGCGGAAAAGCACACCGGGCACATTCAAGGCGTTCAGTCTGCCGGCCAGAGCCTCCGCTTTGGCCCAAGGCATGGCAAACATCTCGAACGGAATCGTATAGCCCACACCGATGGAGACGTAGCCCAGTTCGCCCACGATGCCGCTTACGGGGTAAAAGACGGCCGAACGGGCATGCGGAATGTGAGGAGAAGCCGGAACCCAAGGCAGCCCCGTCTGTGCATAGTCCATCTTCCGCTTCCAGCCTTTCATCTTGACCACATGCAACCGGCATTGGGCATTCAGCATTTTTTCTCCGTTCAGCATCATGGCCAGTTCTCCGCAAGTCAGGCCATAGAGATACGGAATCTTAAACCGGCTGACGAAAGAAATGCAATCGTCTTCGGTCAGATTGCCCTCAATGCGCAGGCCTCCCAAGGGGTTGGGGCGATCCAGCACGATGAACTCTTTGCCGTTCTCCGCCGCCGCTTCCATCGCAAGCCCCATGGTGCTGATGTATGTGTACGAACGGCAACCGATGTCCTGAATGTCATAGACCAGCACGTCGACATCTTTCAGCATTTCGGGCGTGGCCTTTCGTGTTTTGCCGTAGAGCGAAAACACCGGAAGCCCGGTAGCCTCATCCGACGCGTCCGAGACTTTATCGCCGGTATATTCGTTGCCCCTCACGCCGTGTTCGGGCGCAAAGAGGGCAACAAGATTCACATTCGGGGCTTCATGCAGAATGTCGATGGTCGATTTCAGGCGATTGTCGACACCCGTGGGATTGGTGATGAGACCGACCCGCTTCCCCTCAAGGCACTTGAAGTTTTGTTCTTTCAAGACTTCGATGCCGGTCTTTATCCGGATTTTCTGCGCCTGCACCGTCAGACAGAGGCAGGCCAGAGAGAGTAAACATAGCTTTTTCATTTCGTTTTTTAATCTTCTTGTTGAGTTTCGACCTTTCTGCCGAAATTGGGATCTATCTTGATGAATGCGCAAACGCCTATGGTGGCGACGCAACAGATAATCGTCCAGACGAAGAAATGACGATACCCGATCGTTTCCTGCAACCAGCCCGCCGCCATGCCCGGCAGCATCATTCCCAAGGCCATGAATCCGGTGCAGATGGCATAATGCGCCGTTTTGTGTTCGCCTTCCGAGAAGTAGATGAGGTAGAGCATATAGGCCGTGAATCCGAATCCGTAGCCAAACTGTTCGATGAACACGCAGAGGTTTATCGTCCATAAAGAATGGTCGCCGACGTAGCTGAGGTAGATGAACGTCAGGCAAGTGAGCGACATGCTCCAAGCCATAGGCCACAACCATTTCTTCAACCCTCCCTTAGCCGCCACGATGCCGCCGATGATACCGCCTGCCGTGAGGCCGATGATGCCGATGGTTCCGTACACGAAGCCTACCTGCCCCGTGGTCAGGCCGAGTCCGCCCTTATCGATCGGGTCGAGAAGGAACGGGTTGATCAGTTTCACCAACTGCGCTTCGGGCAAACGATAGAGCAACATGAAGAGAATGGCCACACCGGCCTGCTTCTTGGTAAAGAAGGTTTTGAAGGTGTCGAAAAACTCTTTGAGCAGATTGCCCGCCGTGATTTCTTTCGAGGCGCGGTCGGACATCGGACGGGGCAATACCCAGTTGTGATAGATGCCAACGGCAAAAAAGAAAGCCGACAACACGACGAAAACCACCAACCACGCAAAAGGTATATTGCCCGATGCACCTTCAAAAGTGGCCGAAGTCGTTTCCTTTATTTTCCGGTCGATGCGAAACAACAGATAGGCGGGCTTATCCCAATTCTCCGCAGTGAACTCGAAACGGCTGGAAAATCCGGCCTGTTCGAGCTTAATGCTCCGATCGCCGCCCTTGAAAGTCACGTTCAGGATTTTCGTCTCGCCCGCTTCCGGACGCTTGGACAGGCGCACACCCACCACGACAACATTGTCGACGGCATCGGCCACTGCTTCTCTTTTCTCGCCAAAAGTTTCGCGCACCCAAGCGGTGAACGCACTTTCTTTCGCTCCCCCATCTTTGTTCCGGATCTCCTGCCCGAGGTCTTCGGCTTCGACAAAGCCATGAGCGATGTTCGATTCCTTCACTTGTTTCTCCAGCTCGGCAATCCGCGCTTTTGCCGAAGCCGCGTCTTCCGTGCCGAACGAAACACCGGCCCGGACAACGGGAGAGGTGTAAACGAAGCGGGCTTCTTTGTGCGTGTCGACAGCTATACTGTCAAAACTCGGCAAAGCCGGCCTGTGGGCATAAGAAGGCGAGGCCTCAATCTTCAACAAAGCGGGTTCCAACCCCGTGTTGGTCTCGATCAATCCGGCAATGATGACCAGCAACCCTTGTCCCGCAACGGTCGCGATGCGGTAGAAAGTACTGCGGATTCCGACGTAGAGCGACTGTTCGTGCTCCGTCAACGCATGCATGTAGAAGCCGTCGGCCGCGATGTCGTGAGTGGCCGAAGTCAACCCCACGATCCAGAACACGGCAAGCGTGAGTTGGAAAAAGAAAGGAGTCGGAATGGAGAAAGCGATGCCGGCCAAAGCAAAGGCGATAATGTATTGCATCGCGACCGTCCACCACCGTTTCGTTTTTATCAAATCCACAAACGGACTCCAAAAAGGTTTGATCACCCAAGGCAGGTAAAGCCAGCCGGTGTACAGGGCGATATCGGTGTTCGATATGCCGAGACGTTTGTACATGATGACCGATATGGTCATCACCGCCACGTAAGGCAATCCTTGCGCGAAGTAAAGGGTGGGAATCCAAGCCCACGGATTCGTTTTTTTATGCTGTTGTTTGTTCGAATTCATAGTCAGCTTGTTAATATAGTTTTTCAATAGAAGCTCCGACATAATAGTGCAACAATATCGCGTCGTACGGGTAGCCTTGTTCGCCCATGACGGCCGCACCGATCTGACAAAGCCCCACACCGTGTCCCCAACCCGCACCCGTAAGGATGAAGCGGGCGGGCAGTCCGTTCTCCACACCTTCCTTGTCGACCACAAAAGCCGAACTGTACAGGTGTGACGGAGAGAGTGTCCGACGGATTTCGAGTTCCTTGCCGATGACACGTTCTTCCCTGACTCCCACAATCCGAAGTTTCCACAAACGCCCGGAAACGCCGCGCGCCACGGGAATCAGGTCGAGGATGCCGCCGTAATCGACTCCCGACCGCCGCTTGATCAGACCGGCAAGCTCGTCTTGCGTGTACTCCACCTTCCAGCGGTAGAAGTCGGTCGTTTCCTGATCGTAATTATTGAGTACCTGCGAAAGAATACGCTTATCGCTCGTGTGACAAAAGGCTTCCGGAGCAGAGCGTATCCAAGCCTCGGCTTCCGTTTCCCGCGTCAGATCGGGAAGAGGCGGGGGCGCATCCGTCGTTTTCGTTGCCGAATCGGCTCCGGGACAGTCGCGCCGGGCCGTCAGATAAGGATGTTTCACATCTTCCCAACAGTAGCCGAATTCTTCCAGCACTCCGCCGCAACACTTGGAAAAACGAGCGTCGCATATCTTTCCTTCGTGAAGAATCACTTCTCCGCGCGTCGATTCGATGGCCTTGCGCACGAGATCCGTAACGACGCGAGTCACGCCTTGATAACGCTGACAATGGTCATCGGCACAGACGTCGAAGCGGTCGTGGGCATCTCTTTCGTACCAGCGTAGGATTTCGTTCTCCCGGCAAACCGCCGCTTGCGGTTCCGCCGCCGGACGCCGATAGTCGCCCGCCGCGGGCATATTGGCGAGCAGCCAACTCCGGGAAATCACGGCATGAGCCTTCAGCAGCTCGAGCGAAGCCGTCGCACTCATCTCGCTGGAAATGACAGAGGCCAGATAGTCCTCGACCGGAACGATGTTGACTGCCGTCAGTTTTCCACCATCGGCAAAAATGCGCAAGGCTCCGCCGAAACGTTGATCTTCCTTGCGCTCCCAGTGGAATCCTATGCCGATGACCACGTCTTTCAGCTCAAAAACGCCCTGATTCTCGCCGACGGGTTCAAACAGGAGCTCGTCGTACAGTTTTTCATTCCAGCAGACTTTCCCGTTGCGGAAGGACGCGGTATGTTCGCCGCCGGCTTCCGCACCGCCGCAACGATAAGAGTCGGGCAAACAGAAACGGATCGACGAGGCGGAAAGGATGCCTACACGTACTTGCGGTTCATTCATTGTTTTCATATCCGAGTGTTAAGGTCTACTTCAGCGTAGCCCGTTCATTATTTGTTTCACTTCCGAGGCCGGGAGGCAGACTTCGCCGAGAATACCCGCCACGTCGGAAGCGGTAATCTTACGGAAGTCCTTTTCAAGGGGCATGATGAACAGCCCGCCCAAGTCGACCGAAGCCGGACTACTCAACAGATTCGCCTCACCTTCGGCCGAATAGCAGGTGGGACGATGCTGGGCACGGGGAAAGAGACAGACCGTCCACGCGCCGGATTCGTACCACGCCAGCAGGTTCATCATCGGCTCCGCATCACCGGATTTCAGGGGAAGCGACCGACAAACGCGCTCGAACAGGTGCGTGGCCGCCTCCTTGTCCGCCGAGCGGATCACCAGTGCCGTGCGCGGCGAATCTCCCAACAAGTGCAACACGGCTCCCTCGTGTTCCTGCCGGGCGGTCACTTGCGAGTGCCATGTCGCCTCAATGGGCATCACGCCACGACTTCCCGCCTGAAAGTGCATGTGATCGGGGGCCGAGGCTCCGCACTTCGGGCCATTGTAGAATATCGTGAAATCCGTGAGCCGCCGTGCCAAATCGAGCATATCGCCGAACCGTCCTTCGATACGTTGATCCGTGTGTTCGGTGTCGGGGATGGTCAGGTGTTGCGGAAAGATGGGGAACGGATTGACGAGGATCAGGTAGCGATCCGCGAAGGGTATGCTCTCCTGTTCGGCGGGCAAATGGGCGGAACACAGGAAACAGCGGCGTTCGCCAATGGTCTTCGCATCGACTTTCGCGCCCGAAGAAACGATTCGCGCCGGATTGAACTGTACCTCAAAGGGCATTCCGGCCACGTCGAGTGCCTTGGTCTGTACGGCGGAAAGCGCAGCGTAGTTGTCACGCGCCAAGTCCCACCGGGCGAGCTGCCCGCGGATGAAATCTTTTACCTGTCCGTTCATTTCTTTCGGTTCATTTGGATCCGTGCCTGAAGTTCCCACGTGCGAATGCGGTCTTTATACAGATTATGTCCGTTCATCTTGACGACATCGAGAGCGGCATCCGAATTGTCGTCCCAACGGCGGCAAAGATAAACGACGTCGTACACACGTCCTATTTGATAATGGCGCGAGAAGTTCAGGCCCAGCGCATAGTCTTCGCCGTAGCTGGTGTTCGGAACTTTCACCTCGCGCAACAGCGGCGTGTAGAATGCCCGCGGCGCACCCAGACCGTTGATGCGCAGGGCGTTGTTCCTTCCGTTGTCGGGAGTCCATTCCTTGTGGTCGATGATTCCGGGAGGAATCATATTCATGTCGAAATCGGTCATCATGTACGTCCCGACCACCATGGCGCAGTTCTGCTCGTAAAAAGCACGCACCATCGTGCCGAGCGTGTGTTCGTCTTTGTAGACGTCGTCGCTGTCGAGCTGAACGGCGAATTTGCCGCATTTTTCGTGGGCCACGCCCATATTCCAGCATCCGCCTATGCCCAGATCGGTGCGGGAGGGAATGATATGGATGAGACGTTCGTCGCCGGCAAACTCGTCGATGGCCTCGGTGGTTCCGTCGGTGGAGTGATTGTCAATGACGATCAGGTTGAATTTAAAATCGGTCTGCTGCTTCAGCACCGAACGAATGGCGTCGCGAATGGTGCGAATGCGGTTGCGAACGGGAATGATGACCGAAGCCTCGTATTCAAAATTTTCCGAAGAGAATTCGATGGAACGGAATTCCGGAGCCAGATAGCCGCCTATTTCCCGGAGGTGTTCCGTACAGGCTTGCTCCATTTCTATCTGTACGCCTCGGTTCTTCGGGTCGACGTAATCGAATATCTTCTCTCCGCTTTTGCGCGTGTCGTCCTCCACTTCGCTGTAAAGGTATTCGTTGATGTGAACCAGCTCGTACTTCTGGCTCAGTTTCAGGCGCAAATCGTACAGTCCGGCAAACTCGTAGTCGGCTTTCATCCGCGAGGCGGATTCGCGCAGGGCATCGGCGCGGTAAAGCAAGAGGGAACCGAAGTTGAAATCGTCGCGCAGGCTGCCGAACTGGTAGTCGATGACGGGAGCCGTTCGCCGTTCGCCGTTCGTCACCTGATAATGATCGGCGTAGACCATGCCGGCGCCACTGTCGTCCATGATGCGCAACATGCGTTCCAACGCGTACATCCCCGTTTCCAAGGTGGTGTACTTGGTATAAAGCAGGGTGTAGGGCGCATCGCTGTAAGTCGCGATGAGCTTCATGGTTTCGCTGCTGTTGAGTTTCTCCACCGGAAGGAGATGACATCCGGCCGGTGCCGCAACCTGTCCGAGGCGGGCCGTGTCCATCAAAAAGACTTTGTTCACCAAGCCGGTTTCCATCAAATTTCGTATGGTCTTCTCCACCTGTTCGTCTCCTGCAAAAGGCAGAAAGCAGTTGATTTTTTTCATTTCTTTCGTTCTGTTTAGTGGTTTCTATACTGATTTATTTCTTTTTCGTCATCCTTTGTTGCCTCGCTTCGTACCCGGGTTCCGAAAGACGTCGTCGAGCGGCTGTTCTCACCCCGTGCTTTTGCCCTTTCCATAGGTCAGCACACCCACTCTCCCGTCGGTGTCCGTAAAGAGTACCGCATGCCTGCCGAGGGGGACAACCGTGTTGACCAAGCCGTTGCCCACCTTATGTTTCCAAAGCAAACGCCCCGTCGTTCCTTCGAGAGCGAAGACGATGCCGTCGTTCGTACTGCCGAACACCACGCCGTCTTTCTCGGGCAACATCGAGGGGGCGTGCTCGTAGCCGAAAGCCACGTCCGTGGCCCAAAGCTGCACGGGTTCTTCGCCTCGCGCGGCGTAGCAGACCACGCTGTCGTTCATGGTCTTGGCATAGACCCGTTCGCCGTCGGCAGACAGTCCGACGGATTCGCGCACGGCAGATCTGAACGTGCGCCAGAGGGTCTTTCCGTTTTTCGCACCGATGGCGGTCATCGCGCGTTGCGGATCGACGATGAACACGGTTTCACCCGCCACCACGGGCCACACGGCGGCCGGAGAAAAGTGCATGCGAGTGAGTCCGCCCGTCCATTTCCAGACTTCGGCACCGCTGTTTTTGTCGAGTGCGTAGAGCGTATTGTCCCACGCTCCAAAGACCACGAGTCCTCCTGCGGTGAGGAGCGGCTTGGTTTCGACATAACCTTTCACGCCCTCATATACCCATCGCTGACGCCCGGTATGCAGGTCGACGGCTCTGAAAGTTCCGTCGCTCGCCCCGACATAGGCTGTTCTTCCTTCGATGGCAACAGCACCGAGAACGGGCTGTGCAGCCTCTATTTTCCAGAGCAATGTGCCCGTTTTGGCGTTCAGCCCGTAGATGTGGCGGTCGGCCGATCCGAACACCACGACTCCCTCCGCCACGGCCGGCGTCCCCACGATGCGCTTCCCGGCACGGAATGCCCACCGTTTCTTGCCCGTGTTCAGGGAGCGGCAGGTCAGCACGCCGGCATCGTCGGCCACGAAGATGCTGTTTTTTTCCACCGCGGGAGAGCAGTAGATGCCCGTTCCGGTGGAAATCACCCAGCGTTCGGTCACTTCCGGATAGTTCCGGTTCACGGAAAAGTCGGGATATTTATCCGCTTTCGCGTCGGGCGAATAAGGTCTGTCTTTCAGGGAGAGTGCGCCCCATTGTTTTTTCGCTTCGCCGATTCTCCGGCTACAGATCCGGATTGAGTCGGCCGTCACTTCGAAGAGGGTATAACCGGGTTTCCCGTCTTTATCCCGCAGATTGCTGCGGGAGAGGACACCGGGGATGCCGTCGTAACGCATCATCCTGTCGGCATGATAATGTCCGCCGATAAAGGCACGGACATTGTAACGGCGCACGGCATCGGTCACGGCGCAGGCATTGTCCACGTCACCGTCTTTCATCGGGTAGTGTGTGACGAGGATGACGGGTTTCTCCTTCCCCACCTTTTCCATTTCTTCCACCATCCAACGAATGTCCTGCGGAGCCACATGACCGTAGGCCATCCGCATCAACGGCCCCGAATTGAAACCGAGGAACAGGATACCCCCATGTTCAAAACGGAAACGTTCCTCGCCGAAGATGTCTCCATAGGCCGTACAGCCCGAATCGCTCCACTTGGTTTCATGATTGCCGAGTACGACGTAATAGGGCGTTTTCAGCAAGTCGAGCACTTCCTTCACGCTTTCCAAGGAAGCCCGGTCGCCTTCTTCGGTGAGATCGCCCGTCACCAGCACGAAGTCGATGTCTTCCGAGGCATTGATCTGTTCCACCGAGCGAAGCAGATCTTCTTTCGGAGCCGGATTGTGCGGGCTCAGGTGCAAATCCGTAAGTTGCACAAAGCGAAAGCCTCCCGGTTGCGCCGAAGCGGACAGAAACAACCAGAGCGAGAGGCAGGCAATGGGCAGTGTCTTGGATTTTATGCGAAACAGCGAGGTAATCATTGCGACAACGGGATATTAGAAAATCGAGGATTAAAGAATTCGAGTATGGCTTTCATCAGGGCTTCCCGCTCGGCGGCCGTGCGCAGGGATTCAAAGGGGAATCCCAACACACAGGTTTTATA
>JBHAEN010000211.1:0-5477 GCA_041855645.1 Bacteroides sp.
CACAAGGTGATTTTGAAACGGTGGGAGTATTGCTCTCCGATGATTTGGTATGGCACCAGCCGGGAAAGGGGGCATTGTCGGGCGTTTACAACGGCAAGAAGAATGTTTACGCCCACTTGGGAAAAATGGCTCAGTTGAGCAATGGGACATTCGCCATCGACCAAGTGGATTATGTGACGGAAAACGGAGATTTGGTCGTGGCTGCGATTAGATTTGCGGTGTCGGCAAGCGGATATTCAATGGAGATGAAGGGAGTAGACCTTTTTCGTTTTGAGAATGGTTTGATAAAGGAAGTCTGGCTTTTCTCCGAACGGATTGACGAGGAAGACCGCTTTTGGACGGCTCTGGCACAAGGCTGATTGTTTATCAAATCCGTAAAAACAGTCAGTAAGACGCATTTATCTTACTACCTGCTTTCATATTCAGTTGTACCATCCACCTTATTATAGCACACAAGTAACGAAGGTGCAGATTTCCTTCTCTCCGTAAACCTACCGATTATCCACTTGCGTAAACTCTTTGTCTGCGGTGAGGTAAAACGAAACGAAAGCATCGTTATCATCTCGATGTTATATAAATCACTCCTCCTCCTTTGTAAGATAAGGTTCGCATAGCCTCATCTTCTTTGAGTAAGCCCTCTTTGAAATTGGATATAGGGTAATGTTTTAGTAACGCTGCTCTGTCCAAAGTTGGCAAAAGTCCGTCTTTGGGCAGTTTTCCCCCGAATGGTCGAATAATCAGAACCGGCTGACTTACAAATCATTCACGCTATTCCACTTTTTCTTGAACCTTGAGGATAGATTTTTAGCAAAAACGAAATTTTCGCCGATTCAAAAAATGTATGTTTTTTTCATCGCCCGCAGGATTATTCCGGGAGCAAATCCCCTTTGACGGTAAAAGAAAAAGACAAACAGGAATTATGAAGAAAATAAGACGACGGGCGAAAACCGATTTGTCAGACATGAGCAGACCGATGCAGCCCCAAAGGAAAAGAAATAAATTCGCCGAAAGCCACGGCAAGAAACCATCTTTTTTGTAGTTTTGTTCCCGGTTGATGCAAATACGCTTTTACTTCATCTCAATCCCAAAGAATAAGACATGCTAATTACCACCACTCCCCACATCGAGGGGCACGAAATCACTGGTTATCACGGCATTGTTTCGGGTGAAACCATCATCGGAGCCAACGTTATCCGCGACTTTACAGCCAGTCTGAACGATTTTTTCGGCGGAAGAAGCCGAGCCTACGAAGAAGTGTTGCGCGAGGCGAAACAGACCGCACTCGCCGAAATGCAGGAAGAAGCCCGCAAGCTGGGAGCGAACGCCGTCATCGGCGTGGATCTCGACTACGAAACCGTGGGCGGAAGCGGCAGCATGCTCATGGTAACCGCCTCGGGAACAGCCGTGACCATTGCCTGAACGGACAACGCCCCGGCAAAAAGCTCACCCTTCTTTCAGCCTCGGGCATAAAAAGTAAGCGACGGATGAATTCACCCGCCGCTTACTTGAAAAACGGCTGCGGAATGGCAAGCCGCACCGCCGGACTTTTATTTCTCGCACAGGGAGCGCGACTTCTCGCCCAGATAGCCCCCGTGGTGACGTTTGGAATATTCCTCGATGGTAAATCCGGTGCATTTCATGGTTTGCACCACCAATATATCGCCGATGACGGTCATGGCCGTGGTCGAAGTCGTTGGCGTCATGCCCAGCAAACAAACCTCTGCCGGGCGTCCGGTACTCAGACAGACGTCGGATTCGGCGGCCAACGGGCTGTCGGGATTGCCGGTGATGACGATGAACTTCAAGTCGGGATTCAGGTGACGGGCCAACTGCGTGAGTTCTACGATTTCACGCGTTTTTCCCGAATTGGAAATCAGCAAAAGAAGATCATTTTCCTGCAAGACGCCCAAATCGCCATGCTGCGCCTCGCTGGGATGCAGAAACACGGCCGGAATGCCCGTGGAACAAAATGTGGTGGCCATGTTGAGGGCAATCTGTCCGGCCTTTCCCATGCCCGAAGTCACCAGTTTTCCGCGCTTACGGTGCACTTGTTGCACGATGAGTTCCACGGCGCGTTCGTAAGCCTCCGTCACGGGAATGTTCAGCACCGCTTCGGCTTCCCGGTGTAGCAATTCTTTAATGTCGTTTATCATTGTTCAGGTTATTGAGTGTGAATTGTCGATGATAGTATTCGACAAATATCCGTAAAATCCGATAATGCACAATAAGTTTTATTGTAATTTTGCGTCGTCGAACCGATAAAGCCATCCCCGATTGATTTCACCGAACACCCATACCCTGCCCAACGGCCTGCGCATCATACACCGACCCACCTGCTCGCCCGTAGCCTATTGCGGAGTGGCCATCGATGCCGGAACCCGCGACGAAAGCGAAAACGAACAAGGCATGGCCCACCTTGTGGAACACCTCCTCTTCAAAGGAACGACCCGCCGGAAGGCATGGCACATCCTCAACCGCATGGAAGCCGTGGGCGGCGACCTGAACGCTTACACCAACAAAGAAGAAACGGTGGTCTACTGCGCTTTCCTCACCGAGCACCTCGAACGAAGCACGGAATTGCTGGCCGACATCGTGCTCCATTCCACCTTTCCTCAACGCGAAATCGACAAAGAAACGGAAGTCATCATCGACGAGATTCAGTCGTACGAAGACACGCCTTCGGAACTGATTTTCGACGATTTCGAAGAAATACTCTTCCGCAATCATCCGCTGGGGCGCAATATATTGGGAAATCCCGAAGGTCTTCGCCGTTTCCGCACGGCCGATGTGCTCGATTTCACCCGGCGTTTCTATTTTTCCTCGAATATGGTCTTCTTCGTCTGCGGACGTTTCGATTTCAGGCGGATCGTCCGTCTTGCGGAAAAATACTTCGGCGACGCCCTCTGCCAAAGCGAGCCTTATCGCCGGGCTCTTCCGCATCCCTACGCGCCCGAACAGGTCACGCTGCACAAAGACACGCATCAGGCACACGTCATGATCGGGAACCGCGGATACGACGCCCACGACGACCGCCGCACGGCACTTTATCTCCTCAACAATCTGCTGGGCGGACCGGGAATGAACAGTCGGCTCAACGTGTCGCTTCGCGAACGGCGCGGCTTGGTCTACAACGTCGAGTCGGGCCTTACCTCCTATACCGATACGGGAACCTTTTGCATCTATTTCGGAACCGACACCGACGATCTCGAAACCTGCCTGCGCCTGACCCGGAAGGAACTCCGCCGCCTGTGTGAAAAGCCGCTAAGTGCCACACAACTGGCCGCGGCCAAAAAACAACTCATCGGACAAATCGGCGTGGCCTCCGACAACCACGAGAACAATACGCTGGGCATGGCCAAAGCCTTTTTGCATTACGGCAAATGCGAATCGCCCGAAGAAGTGTTCCGCCGCATCGAAGCATTGACCTCGACTCAGCTCCTCGAAGTGGCCAATGAAAAGTTCGACGAATCCGCTCTCTCCACCCTGATCTACCGATAATCCCGATAACCGCCGCGGGCTTGAGACGCATCCGCGCGAAAAAAGCGTAGGCAGTCTGCGAAAAAAAACGTATTTTCGCCGCAAACAACTCACGAACATGAAAAAGAGCAGCTTTTTCTTCACCATCGCCCTGCTCGTCCTCACGGCTTGCAGCCGGAAGTCGGGCGAAGCGCGTATCAGTGCCGACATCGGCGGAACGACGGCGGATACCTTCTATCTGTACGGCGCCGATGGCACTTTTCCCCGCATCGACACCATAGTGACCAAAGACGGACGCTTTGACCATCGCACGAAAATCGACACGCTGACCTATTGCTACTTGCGACTGCCCGGAGGCGGAGAATACCCGCTCTTTCTCGATAAAGGCAATGAACTCACCATCAAAGGCGAAATCGCAAACCCCGACGAGTTTGTCGTAAAAGGAAATCCCCACAATGAAAACCTGACCGATTTTCTCCGTTCGCTCAAAGAACGTCAACTCCCGGCCGACGCAAAGACAAAGGAAGCGGAAAATTTCATCGCCGCCCATCCCAATTCGCTGGCTTCGGTCTATCTCATCGACAGGTATTTCGTTCGCCGCGACACCCTCGATATCCCGCAAATCAGAAAACTCATCGACCGCCTGACGGGTACAATGAAGGATCAGCCCGTCATCATTCGCCTCACCGAATCGCTCAACATGGCCGAACGCACCGAGCCCGGCAGGTATATCCCCCACTTTCGCCTCCCCGATGCCAAGGGCAATTATGTCGATCGCACCTCGGAAGCGTTGCGGGAAAAGTTCCTGCTTTTGCACTTCTGGGCTTCGTGGGCGGACAGCACCGGCCTTGCTCTCATGGCACGCGACCTGCGTACGGCACACAAACGGTATGAAAAGAACAAGCATCTGGCGTTTGTGGGCATTTCGTTCGATGTGGAAAAAGACGGATGGCAGGCCGCCGTAAAGCGCGACAGCCTGACGTGGACGCAACTTTGCAATTTTGACGGACTGACGGGAGAGCCGGGTAACTTTTACGAAACCGAACACCTGCCTTTCAACCTGATCGTCGCCCCCGACGGACGAATCGTTGCCCGAAACCTCCGGGGAGATGCCCTGCATCAACGACTTCGCCAACTCACGGACTCAGTGGCGACGCTCCCGAAAAAATAAACCCGAAAAACCGACTATAAAAAACACATACACATGCTGATTAAAGTATTCGGCGCGGCCGTGCAAGGCATCGACGCCACGCTCATCACCATCGAAGTCAACAGCTCTCGCGGCTGCATGTTCAATCTCGTGGGACTGCCCGACTCTGCCGTCAAGGAAAGCCATCAACGCATCCAATCGGCCTTGCAGGTGAACGGATTCAAGAAACCTTCGTGCAACCTCATCATCAACATGGCTCCCGCAGACATCCGCAAGGAAGGTTCGGCCTACGACCTGCCCTTGGCCATCGGGATACTGGGAGCATGCGAGTCCATCGCCACCGACAAATTCGGACGCTACATGATGATGGGCGAACTCAGTCTGGACGGCACGGTACAACCCATCAAAGGTGCACTGCCCATTGCCATCAAGGCGCGCGAAGAAGGCTTCGACGGACTTATCGTCCCCCGGCAGAACGCCCGCGAAGCGGCCGTAGTGAACAACCTGAACGTATATGGAGTGGAGAACATCCGTGAAGTCATCGACTTTTTCAACGGCGAACGCACTCCGGAACCAACCGTCGTCAACACGCGCGAAGAGTTCTATGCCCGTCAGGCAGATTTCGCCTTCGATTTTGCCGACGTGAAGGGACAGGAAAGCGTGAAGCGCGCCCTCGAAGTGGCCGCAGCCGGAGGACACAATCTCATCATGATCGGAGCACCGGGAAGCGGAAAGTCCATGATGGCCAAACGGCTTCCTTCCATCCTGCCCCCGCTGTCGCTCGGAGAAAGCCTCGAAACCACGAAGATACATTCCGTGGCGGGTAAACTGAGCCGCGATTCGTCACTCA
>JBHAEN010000212.1:0-19758 GCA_041855645.1 Bacteroides sp.
AAATCCTGCGGGATTTTGCAGCCTTTTTTGTTGAAAAAACAGAAGATTTCGGTAAAACAGCGCATTTCTCGTTTTAGAAAAAACGAAGGAGACGTTTTTGCAAAAACGACGCCTTTTTTGTTGAAAAACGAATTGTTTCGTTGTTGTAACAGCTTCCGTATTTTTTACCGGGATAGAAAGGATGCGAAAACAAATTACTCGCGGATGGTAAAATATGCGGACTTTTTGAGGGCGAAAAAAGCAAACAGGGTCGGCTTGCGGATTGATCGGTGAAACGTGTCGATCGGAAGCCTGAATGGTAATTTCGCCCTTATGTCGAATCGATTGGCGAACTAAAACGGCTGAACCCGGCATTGCGGGAAGGGCTTGCAGTCAGGCATAAATCATCCGGTACTCTTCCCCGTGGAGATAAAATGAAACAAAAAGCGGAAATACCCGACTCTTTCCTGTGTGTGGGGAATGAGTCGAGTGCTTCCGCTTTATGCGTTGGTCCGGCCCCTTCGGGCTTACGGTTTCAGCAGAAATTCGTCGATGGCTTTGCGGTAATCCTCTTCCGGGGCTGCTCCGTTAATGAGTCGCGGAGCTCCCTCTTTGGGAATAAGTACGAAAAGAGGAATGCTTTTCACGCTGAAGAAAGCCGATAACTCGCGTTCGCGATCTACATTTACCTTGTAAATGACGATTTTGCCGGCATACTCCTTGGCCAGTTTGTCCATGATGGGCGCTATCTGACGGCAAGGTCCGCACCAATCGGCATAAAGGTCGATGATGGCGGGCTTGTCGCCCAAATATTTCCATTCTTCTTCCTTTTCATAGTTGAACACACGGGTGAGAAACATGGCTTTATCCATTTTTATCACTTTGCCTTCCGTCTGGTCCGACTGTGGTGCGGCGGGCGATTCTTTTCTGTTTCCCGCCGTGCACGATGCGGAGCAGAGCGTGGCGACGAGAACGAGAGTCCATAGTTTTTTCATATCGTCATTGTTTTAAAATAGGGTTATGCGTGCAGTTCGATCTGCTCTTTCAATTCTTCGCCCTGTATCATGCCCGAATGACGCCAAAGGACTTCTCCGTTTTTAAACAGAATAAAGGTGGGGACGGCTTGTATGCGGTATTGCATCGCCAAGTCGCCATACCGGTCGACGTCGATTTTTACGATTCTTGCCCGATCGCCGATTTTCTTCTTCAGGTCTTCGAGCACGGGTGTCATGGCTTTGCAGGGGCCGCACCATTCGGCAAAGAAGTCCACCAATACGGGTGAGGACGATTGTATCAAATCTTCAAACTTTTCCATAATCATTTTTTCCTTTCTATAATCTACTACATGATTGAATGTCACCCTTCACAACGGCGGAAGGGGTACGGAATTGCGAGCATGATCGGTCGCCCGTTTCCGTTTCATGCTATAAACGAGCGATGGAACTTTTTTGTTCATCTTCGTTTGCACTCCCGGCATGTAAATGATTGGCAATAAATGTTCTGCGGGCAGCGTGGCGCCATACTGCCGGGCGGTCGTGAATAATTAAAGCGTGCAACCTGTTGTTTTTTTCCGAGAAAGGCCTACTTTTGCATTGTTGTTTGTGCAATTATTGTTTCCATAATTGCCGCAATTTTCTCTTTATTCCGAATAAAATAATATGTATGGGATGAAAAAATACGTGGTCTTTATCCTTATAGCCGGATCCGCTCTCGCCACACAGGCGCAACGTATGCTCGGTATCGATAGTTGCCGGGTGTTGGCACTGGCCAACAATAAGCAGCTTCTGATGGAGAACGAACAGATAAAAGCGGCTTATTATCAGCGGAAAGCGGCATATTCTAATTACTTCCCCAAACTCTCGGCAACGGGTACTTATTTGCGCAACGAGAAGGAATTTTCGCTGCTGAGCGACCACCGGAAAACGGCTCTTTCCGGCATGGGTACGTCGCTCGTGTCGGGGCTGGGAAGCCATGCCGGTTTGCAACAGACCGTACAGGCTTTGCTCACTGCGCATCCGGAACTTGCTCCTTTGGTTTCTTCGCTAAGCAACCAAATTTCGCCGGCCTTGGAAGCGGCCCTGAATCGGGCCGGAAACTCGCTGGCCGATGCGCTTCGCACCGATACGAGAAATGTCTATGCCGGTGTCCTGACGCTCACCCAACCGCTCTACATGGGAGGAAAGATACGCGCCTACGACCGGATGACACGGTATGCCGAGGAACTGGCGCGTGAGCAGCATCGGGCCGGAATGCAGGAAGTGATTCTCAACACCGATCAGGCTTATTGGCAGGTGGTCTCGTTGGTCAATAAAAAAAAGCTGGCCGAGAGTTATCTGAAGCTCTTGCGCCGGCTGGACGGCGATGTGGAGAAAATGATTGCCGAAGGCGTGGCCACGAAAGCCGACGGTTTGTCCGTTCGCGTGAAAGTGAACGAAGCGGAAATGACGCTCGCCAAAGTGGAAGACGGACTGAGTCTGGCTCGGATGCTGCTTTGTCAGCTCTGCGGAATCGATTTGCAAACACCCGTCCGTCTGGCGGATGAAGAACTGGACGATCTGCCGGTTGTTCCTGCCGATGTGCACTTCGACCTGCAAACCGTTTACGCCCGTCGCCCCGAATTGCGAAGCCTCGAGCTGGCCACACAGATTTACAAACAAAAAGCGCGTGTGGCACGCGCCGGACACCTGCCTTCATTGGCTCTTGTCGGCAACTATATGGTCACGAATCCTTCTGTGTTCAACGGCTTTGAACGGAAATTCAAAGGCATGTGGAACGTGGGCGTGATGTTGCAGGTTCCATTGTGGAGTTGGGGCGAGGGCACTTACAAAGTAAAGTCCGCCCAAGCGGAAGCCCGTATTGCCCAATATCGTCTGGAAGATGCGCGCGAGAAAGTCGAACTGCAAGTCAACCAATCCGTTTTCAAAGTCAACGAAGCGCGCAAAAAGCTGCTTATGGCCACCAAAAACATGGAGAAGGCCGAAGAGAACCTTCGTTATGCCACGCTCGGATTCAAAGAGGGCGTTATTGCCGCTTCGAACGTACTCGAAGCCCAAACGGCATGGCTCTCCGCTCTTTCCGCCAAAATCGACGCGCAGATCGATGTCAGGCTGACGGACGCCTGTCTGAAAAAGGCATTGGGGAACGACGACTGAACCTTACTTAAACAACACTCAAAGATTGAAATATATGACATCCAAGTTACAACAAAGCAACATGTTGCTCGCTTTTCTCACCTTGCTCGGGGTGATTGTTCTGGTGGCTCTCGCCGGATTCTTCATGTTGCGCAAGGGGCCCGAAACCATACAGGGTCAGGTAGAAGTGACCGAATATCGCGTGTCGAGCAAAGTGCCCGGACGCATTTTGGAGTTCCGCGTGAAAGAAGGCCGACAAGTGAAGGCCGGCGATACGCTTGCCATTCTCGAAGCTCCCGACGTGATGGCCAAGATGGAACAGGCGCGCGCCGCCGAAGCCGCTGCCGAGGCGCAAAACGCCAAGGCACTGAAAGGAGCCCGTCAGGAACAGATTCAGGCCGCCTACGAAATGTGGCAGAAGGCACAGGCCGGAGTGGCCATTGCCGAGAAATCATACCGTCGCTTGAAGAACCTTTACGATCAGGGGGTGGTTCCCGCGCAGAAACTGGATGAAGTGACGGCGCAAAAAGATGCCGCCGTGGCAACCGAAAAGGCGGCTCACGCACAATATGACATGGTACGCAACGGAGCCGAAAGGGAAGACAAACTGGCGGCTGAAGCCCTTGTGAACCGGGCGAAGGGAGCGGTGGCCGAAGTGGAATCCTACATCCGCGAAACTTGTCTCATCGCCCGGGCATCGGGCGAAGTGGCCGAAATCTTCCCCAAAGTGGGCGAGTTGGTCGGTTCGGGAGCGCCGATTATGAACATTGCACAGACGGACGAACTGTGGGTGACTTTCAACGTCCGCGAAGATTTGCTTCGCAGCCTGACCATGGGAGCCGAGTTCGAAGCCTTTGTTCCCGCGCTCGACAACAAAAAACTGCGCCTGAAAGTATATCACCTCAGAGACCGCGGATCGTATGCCGTATGGAAAGCCACAAAAACGACGGGCCGGTATGACCTGAGAACGTTTGAAGTCAAAGCCGCTCCGCTGGAACGGGTGGACAATCTCAGGGCGGGCATGTCGGTGATCATTGCCGAACAGTAATCATGGAAGAACAAACGAAGAAACGCACAGCTCTCCGGCAGGTGATGCGGCGGGAAGTCCGGCGGCTCGTGTCGCGCCCGTTGTACCTGTTTTGCATGGTAGTCGCGCCGTTGTTTTGCTACGTCTTCTTCACCACGTTGATGGCCGACGGGCTTCCGACCGACCTGCCTGCGGGTGTCGTGGATCTGGACGACTCGGCGGTGTCGCGCAATGTGGTTCGCACGCTCGACGCGTTCGCCCAAACCGGGATCGCGGCCCGTTACGCTTCCGTATCCGAAGCCCGTGAGGCCATGCAAGAAGGAAAGATCTACGGATTCTTTTATCTTCCGGAAGGTTTCTCCGAGCAGCTGCAAAGCCAACGTCGGCCCACTGTGTCGTTCTATTCCAACTACACCTATCTCGTAGCCGGTTCACTGCTTTTCCGGGACATGAAGATGATGAGCGAGCTTGCTTCCGGTTCGGCCGCCCGTTCCGTGCTCTACGCGAAGGGGGCCACCGAACAACAGGCCATGGGCTATCTGCAACCTGTCGTGATCGATACTCACCCGATAGGCAACCCCTGGCTCAATTACTCGGTGTATCTCTGCAACACGTTGCTGCCCGGCGTATTGATGCTGCTCATCTTCATGGTGACGGTTTATGCCGTTGGCGTGGAAATCAAGACGGGGACGGCCGAAGAATGGCTGCGCATGAGTAACGATTCCATCTACATCGCTCTGGCCGGAAAACTGCTGCCTCATACGTTCATATTCTTTCTCATGGGAGTGCTCTACAATGTCTACCTCTACGGCTTTCTCGGTTTTCCCTGCCATGGCGGCATCGCGTCGATGCTCTTCGCTACGTTTTGTTTCATTCTGGCTTCGCAGTGTTGCGGTGTGGTGATGATCGGCACGTTGCCGGCTTTGCGTCTGGGGCTGAGTTTCGCTTCGCTGTGGGGCATGCTTTCGTTCTCCATTTCCGGTTTTTCGTTCCCGGTCATGGGAATGCCGGCAATGGTTCAGGCGCTGAGTCTGCTTTTCCCGCTGCGTCATTATTTCCTTATTTATGCCGATCAGGCATTGAATGGTTACGGCATGATTTATTCATGGCCCAACTATCTGGCGCTTCTTGGTTTCATGTTGCTGCCTTTCGCGGTGGTACGCCGTCTGAAGAAGGCCCTTGTTCATGCTCACTATATTCCGTAATTCCGATGAACGATCAGAACTTCACCACCATTTTGAAGCGAGGAGCGAACGACTTGTTTCATGTCTGGAAGCAAGAGTTGCGCATCGTCTTTCGCGATCAGGGCGTACTGATTTTCTTCATTCTCGTTCCGCTGGTCTATCCTTTGCTGTATGCCTGGATCTACAACGGTGAGGCGGTGCACGATGTTCCGGTCGTGGCCGTAAATGCTTCGCATTCCTCACAGAGCCGCGAATACCTGCGTAAGGTGGATGCCACCCCCGACGTACGCATCGCAGCCTATGCTGCCGACATGGAAGAAGCCCGGAAATTGTTGCGCGAGAAAAAGGCCTACGGCATCATCTACGTTCCCGCGGCTTTCAGCAATCATCTGGCTGCCGGCCGACAGAGCACCGTAAGCATCTATTGCGACATGAGCGGGCTGCTCTATTATAAAGCTGTGTTGCTGGCCAATACCGCCGTGTCGCTCGATATGAACAAGGACATTCGCATCGCCCGAAGTGCCAACACAACCGCCCGTCAGGACGAGCTGACCGCACAGCCGCTGCTCTATGAGGAAGTATCCATCTTCAATCCGGCGGCGGGTTTTGCCACGTTCCTCATCCCCGCCGTGCTCATGCTCATCATTCAGCAGACACTGTTGCTCGGCGTAGGGCTTTCGGCGGGAACGGCGCGCGAGCACAATCGGAATGGCAGCCTGATTCCTTCGGACGCGCATTACAACGGAACGTTGCGCGTCGTATTGGGCAAGGCGTTAAGCTATTTCATGGTCTATGCGCTGACGAGCGTTTACGTGCTCGGCGCGGTTCCCCGCATGTTCGACCTCGTGCAGATAGGCGATCCGCAGGTATTGTTTCTGTTCGTGCTGCCCTATCTGGCCGCTTGTGTGTTCTTTGCCATGACGACTTCTGTCGCCGTGCATCATCGGGAGACCTGCATGCCGGTCTTTGTCTTTACTTCATTGCCCCTGTTGTTCCTGTCGGGCATTTCGTGGCCGGGGGCTTCGATTCCCGATTTCTGGAAATATGTATCCTATCTTTTCCCCTCCACTTTCGGCATCAACGGTTTTGTGAGAATCAACACCATGGGAGCCTCGCTCGGCGAAGTGGCTTTTGAATACAAGGCACTGTGGCTTCAGACGGGTTTCTATTTTTTAACAACTTGTTGGGTTTACAGGAGGCAACTCATGAACAATCGGGCAAACCGGGTGTAAATACCTCGCATTTCAGGCGGATTTTCATAATACCTTGAGCAATAGGTGTTAACGTGTGTGGCCCCGGCTCCGCTCTCTGCCCCGGATTTTCTTTGTGTTCGGGAATATCGTTGTACGGATATTTTTTCTACCTTTGCGCCATTCCTATAAGGGGGAGAATAATCGGTCGTGCCGAGAAAGCACGGCGAAAAATCTTGTCGGCAAGATGAATGGAACACTGACACTGAATAAGGTAAAGAATATCCTTTGGTCTAATGAGTTTCTGGAAATACCCGCTTCGGCGCTTCGGCAGGTGGAGCGTTGTTATCATTTTCTCGAAGAATTTGCGGCCGATAAAGTCATTTACGGCATCAATACCGGCTTTGGCCCGATGGCGCAATGGCGTGTGGACGACCGGCATCTTAACGAGCTTCAGTACAACATCATCCGAAGTCATTCCACGGGGGCGGGCGCACCCTTGCCCGACATCTACGTAAAGGCGGCCATGATTGCCCGCTTGGGCACGGTGTTGCAGGCGCGTTCGGGGGTTCATGTCGAAGTGCCTCGTCTGCTTGCGGAGTTCATCAACCGGAACATATTTCCTTTCATACCCGTTCACGGCAGCGTGGGAGCGAGTGGCGACCTCGTGCAGTTGGCGCATCTGGCACTGACCCTCATCGGCGAAGGCGAAGTGCACTATCGGGGCGAATGGCGCAATACGGCCGACGTGTTGCGCGAAAACGGACTCTCGCCCCTGACCATCCACATTCGGGAAGGTCTGTCCATCACCAACGGAACATCCGTAATGACCGGCATAGGCATGGTGAATCAGTTCATGGCCGAGGCCTTGCTCGACTGGGCTACGCTGGCTTCGGTGTGGATGAACGAAATCGCTTCTTCCTACGACGACCTGATGGCGGCCGAACTGAACAGCTGCCGCAGGCACGAAGGCCAGCAGATTATTGCCGCACGCATGCGCCGTTTGGCCGAAGGAAGCAAGTGCCTGCAAAAACGGGAGCACGAACTCTACGATACGGCGCACCGCGAACAAACGGTATTCGAACGGAAGGTTCAGGCCTATTACTCGCTGCGTTGCACGCCGCAAATACTGGGGCCTGTCTGCGAAACGTTGATGAACTCGCGTCGCGTGCTCGAAGAGGAACTGAATTCGGCCTGCGACAACCCCATCATAGATCCCGATGCGAGAAACGTGTATCACGGAGGAAACTTCCATGGCGATTACATTTCCTTGGAACAAGACAAGGTGAAGATAGCCGTCGTGCGCGTGGCCATGACGGCCGAACGGCAGTTGAACTACCTCTTCCATGACCGCATCAACGGCATCCTGCCTCCGTTTCTCAATCTGGGCAGGCTGGGACTCAACTATGGAATGCAGGCTTGCCAATTCACGGCCACCTCGACCACGGCCGAGTGCCAGACGCTGGCCATGCCCAATTACGTGCACAGCATCCCGAACAACAACGACAATCAAGACATCGTGAGCATGGGAACCAATACCGCCCTGCTTTGCAAACAGGTAATCGATAACGCCTATCAGGTCATGGCCATACAGTATATGGCACTGGCGCAGGCCACCGATTGCCTGAAAGCCGCGGATAAACTTTCGCCTTCATCGCGCCGCGTCTACGACGATGTGCGCCGCATGGTTCCCCTGTTCATCGAGGACACTCCGTTCTACAAGGAGATTGCCGAGGTGGAAGAGTATTTGAAAACCAAACCCTTAAACTTGACATAAAGATGAAGTATGCACTCGTCACAGGCGGTTCGCGCGGACTCGGAAGGGCCGTATGCCTGCGCTTGTCCCGTCAGGGAATCCCTGTGTTAATCAATTATCAGTCCAATCGCGAAGCGGCCGAAGAGACCTTGCACCTGATCGAAGCGCAGGGCGGGCGGGGAGAACTGTTGCCGTTTGACGTGACCGACGCCCGGTCGGCCGAAGAGGCCCTCGAGCAGTGGAGCGCGCTCCATCCCGACGATTACATCGCCATACTGGTGAACAATGCCGGAATCCGCGAAGACAATCTTCTGATATTCATGCAGGACGAACAATGGCATCGTGTGCTCGACACCACGTTGAACGGTTTCTTTTACATCACCCGCCGCCTGCTGAAAGACATGATGACGCACCGCTTCGGGCGCATCATCAACATGACTTCGCTCTCCGGCATCAAAGGCTTGCCCGGACAAACCAACTATTCGGCAGCCAAGGCAGCACTCATCGGCGCGACCAAGGCACTTGCTCAGGAAGTGGCACCCCGCAAGATCACGGTCAACGCCGTGGCTCCGGGTTTTATCGCCACGGACATGACGAAAGATCTTGATGAAGCGTCGTTGAAGAAGCTCGTGCCGGTCGGACGCTTCGGACAGCCCGAAGAAGTGGCCGCGCTCGTGGGCTTTCTGGCTTCCGAAGAGGCAGGCTACATCACCGGCGAGGTCATTTCAATCAATGGAGGACTTTACACCTGAATAAACACCATTATGAATAGAAGAGTTGTCATTACGGGAATGGGCATCTGGTCTTGTCTGGGCAAGAATCTGGAAGAAGTGCGCCAATCCCTGTATGCCGGCAAGTCGGGCATCGGGCTCGACCGGAACCGGCTGGAATACGGATACCGTTCTGGGTTGACGGGCATTGTGGAACAGCCCCTTCTCAAAGGCGTCATCGACCGGCGTCTGCGCGTGGGCATGTCCGAGGAGGCCGAATACGCGTTTATGTCGGCTAAAGAAGCCTTTGAGGTGGCCGGTATCGACGAGTCGTATCTGCTGAACAACGAAGTGGGCATCATCTTCGGTAACGATTCTTCGTCGAAACCGGTCATCGAAGCCGCACGGATCATGGAAGAGAAACACGACTCGCTCCTGCTCGGGTCGGGACTCATTTTCCAGTCCATGAACTCTACTGTGAACATGAACCTCAGCACCATATTCCATTTGCGGGGAATCAACTTCACCGTCAGTGCGGCTTGCGCCAGCGGTTCCCATTCCATCGGGCTGGGCTATTTGCTCATCAAGCAAGGTTTGCAAGACGTGGTACTCTGTGGCGGAGCACAGGAAACGAATCATTATTCCATGGCCACTTTCGACGCGCTGTCCGCTTTCTCCGTGCGTATGGACGAGCCCGCCAAAGCCTCCCGCCCGTTCGACCGCGATCGCGACGGTCTTGTTCCCGGCGGTGGAGCGGCCGCCTTGGTGCTCGAAGAATATGAGCATGCGGTGGCTCGCGGCGCGGAGATTCTGGGTGAAGTGACAGGCTACGGCTTCTCTTCCAACGGCGAAGGAATTTCTCAACCCAGCGACAACGGCTCCGTCATTGCCATGACCCGGGCACTGAACGACGCCGGCATCGAACCCGACGAAGTGGACTACATCAATGCACACGCCACCTCCACCCGGCAGGGCGATATGTTTGAGGCCATGGCCATCGACCGTTTGTTCCGCGGAAAGCGTGCGCTGGTCAGTTCAACCAAGTCGATGACCGGACACGAATGTTGGATGGCGGGAGCCAGCGAAATTGTTTATTCCCTCTTAATGATGAAGCATAACTTCGTGGCTCCGAACATCAATTTCGAGAATCCCGACGAATATTCCGCCCGTTTGAACATAGCCGCCCGGACGGTGGACATGGAACTGAATACCGTACTGTCCAACTCTTTCGGCTTCGGAGGAACCAACAGTGCGCTCATCATCAAAAAACTCATTCCATGAACCTCTTTCCGGCACTCGAAAAACGTTACACGCGCGAAACGCTTTCGGCTCGCGAAGCCCAGCGGCTGGCCGAATTCATCGCTTTCGGACCGGTGGTGTTTCAGGTTTCCAGACTGATGATCAAGTTCGGCATTCTGGACATGCTCCGTGACAGTGACGAAGGAATGACGCGTGAAGAAATCGCCTCCCGCACCGGATTGTCGGACTATGCGGTGAAAGTGATGACCGACGCCTCCCTGACCATCGGGACCATTATCGTGAACTGCGAGACCGGTCGGTTCATGATTTCCAAAACCGGATGGTTTCTGCTTAATGATCCTGCCACACGGGTGAACATCGATTTTAACCATGACGTCAACTACGAAGGCTGGTTTCATCTGGAAGAAGCACTCAAGGAAGGCCGTCCGTCGGGGTTGAAACATTTCGGCGACTGGCCGACCGTCTACGAAGGGCTGTCGCAGCTGCCCGAACAGGTACGGAAAAGTTGGTTCGGGTTCGATCACTTTTATTCCGACAGCTCATTCGATGAGGCTTTGCAGATTGTGTTCGGGGAATACCGCACGCGGACATTGCTTGATGTGGGGGGAAATACCGGTCGCTGGGCTCTGCGCTGCGTGGCCCATGACGACGAGGTACGGGTCACTGTCATGGATCTTCCGCAGCAGCTGGAAATGATGCGTGACAACATCGGGGGGAAACCGGGAGCCGACCGCATCGACGGTTATCCGGGCAATCTTCTGGATGCCGAAACCGTGTTTCCGTCCGGAAAAACGTTCGATGCCATCTGGATGAGTCAGTTTCTCGACTGCTTTGCGGAAGAGGAAATCGTGAGCATCCTGAGCCGCGCTTCCCGCATCATGACGCCCGATACGCATCTCTACATCATGGAAACCTTTTGGGACAGACAAAAGTATGAACCGGCCGCATTCTGTCTGACACAAATCAGTCTCTACTTCACGGCCATAGCCAACGGCAACAGCAAGATGTATCACTCCGAAGACATGGAATCTCTGGTTGAGAAAGCCGGGCTCTTCGTGGAACGGATACACGATCATCTGGGGCAGGGACACAGTATCATGGTGTGCAAATTGAAAACGGGTAAATCATAAATCATCAATAAAAACAAAAAGAAATATGGAAAGAAAAGAAATCGAAGAAAAGGTAAAGGCATTTTTGATTGAAGATTTGGAAATCGACGAGGATAAAATCACGCCCGACGCCAAACTGAAAGACGACATGGGGATAGACAGCCTCGACTTCGTGGATATTGTGGTCATTGTCGAAAAGAATTTCGGCTTCAAGATCAAACCCGAAGAGATGGCAGGCGTTACCACGTTGAGTCAATTCTGCGATTACATCGAAAGCAAAGTGGGATAAACGATACCGATCAGCGGCCTTGGAAGAAGAAATCAGACACGAACAGTGGTCAGGGAGAACGGGCGGACAGCCATGGATGCAGCGAACGCTGATATCTTGGTTCCGCTGGATGGACATCCGCGTTTCCTATTTCATGATGGGATGGGTGGTTCCGTTCTACATGCTGTTTCAGCGGAAAGAATATCTTTCCATGTATCGCTTCTTTCGCCGGCGGTTGGGTTTTGCTCCGCTGAAAGCCTTCGGATACACGTACCTGAATCACTTCTCGTTCGGGCAGATCATCTTGGATCGTTTTGCCATGTATGCGGGGAAAACATACGAAATAGCCATTGAGGGATACGAACACTTCAGCCGGTTGGCCGGTCGGGAACAGGGCTTTATTCAGATCAGCTCCCACACCGGAAACTATGAGTTGGCCGGTTATTCGCTTGTGGCCAAGGAAAAACGGTTTAATGCACTTATCTTTTCCGGTGAAACGGAAACGGTGATGACCAACCGGAATCGGATGCTGAGCGGGAACAACATTCGGCTTATTCCGATGCGCGCCGACATGTCGCACATCTTCGAGTTGAACAATGCGCTCCGTGACGGCGAGATAGTCAGTATGCCGGGCGACCGCATTTTCGGCTCCCGCAAGTATGTCGAATGCCTGTTTCTCGGTGCTTCGGCAAAGTTTCCTTTGGGGCCGTTTGCGCTGGCCGTACAACGCGAAGCGCCCACATTGGCCGTGTTTGTGATGAAAGAGTCCGTCCGGAAATACCGTATCTTCGTTGTTCCGTTGGAGTTGACCGAGGCCGACAAACGGCTGAAACGTACGGAGCAGATGGAAAAACTCGCCCGCCTGTTTGTCGGTGAGTTGGAAACCGTGGTACGAAGATACCCCACACAGTGGTTCAACTATTATGAATTCTGGAATCAATAGCATGATGAATTTCCAAGAGACACACATACAGGATTTGCTCCCTCAGCAACCGCCGTTTGTGATGGTGGACAAGTTGGTTCATTTCGATGAAAAACTGACCGTGACACAGTTGGAGGTGAGAGAAGACAATCTCTTCTTCGATGACGGTCGGTTCACGGCGTCGGGGCTGATTGAAAACATCGCTCAGACCTGTGCCGCGCGCATGGGATACATCAATAAATACATATTGAAGACCCATGTGAAGCTGGGCTTCATCGGCTCCATCCGCAACCTTACCGTCAATCGGTTGCCGGCCCAAGGCGAGATACTTACCACAACCGTGGAAGTGATGGAGGAGATATTCAAGATGACGCTGGTGAATGCCGTCGTCAAATCGGGTGAGGAAGTACTGGTTGTCGCCGAAATGAAGATCGCATTGAGCGACATTGATTCGCAAACAGACTGAGCAATGGAAAAAACAGCGACACTGACTGCTTCAAAAGAGTTCGACATACGGTTCAGTGAGGTAGACTCCATGAACATTGTCTGGCACGGTTCTTATCCTTTATATTTCGAGGATGCCCGCGAAGCCTTTGGAGCAAAATACGGTTTAGGATACGGTTTGATTTTTGAGAGCGGCTTCTATGCTCCTCTCGTCGACCTGTCCTTTCAGTATAAGAAGCCTTTGGCCTATGGCATGCGTCCGCGCATCGACATTGTTTACCGTCCCACAAAGGCGGCGAAAATCGTATTCGACTATGAAATCGTATCCGGAGACAACCTCATCGCCACAGGGCACTCCGTGCAGGTATTCCTCGACCGGAATTATCAACTGGTGTGGAACAACCCTGAGTTTTACGAGATCTGGAAAAAGAAATGGGGTGTGCTATGATTGTGAAAGTTGCCGATAACATCCTGTCACCGTTGGGTATGAGCACTGAGGAGAACTATCGCTCGGTGAGGCAAGGCTTGTCCGAATTGCGACTGCATGAGGGGCTGTGGAACATTCCGGAACCGTTCGTCGCTTCGCTTTTCGATCGCGGGCAGGTGAACGATATGACGGAACGGGCAGGCATCGGCACGGCCTACACTTTCTTTGAGAAACTGCTGATTCTGTCGGCACGGAAAGCATTGGAACAAACGGACGTAGACCCCGCATCGTCCCGCACGATTTTTATCGTATCCACCACCAAGGGAAACGTCGACCTGCTTGAATCGCCGGGCTCTTTTTCCGAAGAACGCCTTTTTCTGTCGTCTTCCGCACGAGAGTTGACACGCTATTTCCGGAATCCGAATACTCCTCTTGTCGTCTCCAATGCCTGCATTTCGGGCGTTTCGGCACAGATTGCCGCCATGCGGTGCTTGGAGAGTCTGCGGTATGACCATGCCGTCGTGGTCGGGGCCGACTGTCAGTCGAAGTTCATCGTCTCGGGATTTCAGTCGTTCAAGGCACTTTCTCATCAGCCTTGCCGTCCTTTCGACGCCGAGCGTTGCGGGTTGAATCTCGGGGAAGCCGCGGCCACTCTCATCCTCAGCCGTGAAGACGAACCGCTTTCGTCCGGCGGGTGGATGCTCTCTCGCGGAGCCATACGCAACGATGCCAACCATATTTCCGGCCCGTCGCGCACGGGCGAAGGCAGCTATCTGGCACTGAAAGCAGTGCTCGAAGGAGAAGATCCGGCCGGTTTGGCTTTTATCAATGCACACGGAACCGCCACTCCCTATAACGACGAGATGGAAAGCATAGCCATTGGCCGCGCCTCATTGGAGGAGGTTCCCGTCAACGGACTGAAGGGCTGCTACGGACACACTATGGGAGCGGCCGGCGTACTCGAAACGCTGATTTCGATGGCGGCTGTGGACGATCATACCGTTTTGGCAACCCGGGGATATGAACATTGCGGCGTTTCCTGCCCGTTGTCGGTGTCGGGTACTCATCGGGCAACGGATAAATCCGCCTTTGTGAAGCAGTTGTCCGGTTTCGGCGGATGCAACGCCGCCGTGTTGTGGAAGAAAGGAGGTGGCCTGTGATCATTACGCAAACCGTGCGCATCACTCCTGAGGCGGTATGGCTCAACGGAACTCCCGTGCCTGTGACGAGGCAGGGCAATGCGTTGCTGACCGATATTTACCGGAACCTTATCGGCGATTATCCCAAATTCTTTAAAATGGACACCTTGTCGCGACTTGGCTTCGTGGCCTCGGAACTCTTGTTGCAAGCCGAAGGCAACCGTTTCGGAAACAGCGAAGACCGGGCTGTGGTGCTGTTCAACAAGAGTGCTTCACTCTGTACCGACAGACACTATCAGGCCTCCATTGCAAAAGATGTTTATTATCCCAGTCCCGCCACCTTTGTGTATACGCTGGCCAACATCGTGACCGGAGAAATTGCCATACGGAACAAATACTACGGCGAAACCTCTTTTTACGTGGTCGATTCCCTTCAACCCGAGATATTGTGCGAAACGGTGAAAGAAACAATCATCGGAGGGAATGCCCGATCCGCCCTTTGCGGCTGGTTGGAATGCGAGACGGACGATCGTTTCGAAGCCATCCTCTTCATCGTCGACAGCCGCGAGGAAAAAGACGCTCCGGCTTGGACAAAAGATATGCTAAGACAATTAATAGAACAATAATATGGAAGAATTGATATTGAAACTCAAACAAGAAATTATCGAAGTGTTGAATCTGGAAGACATGACTCCCGCCGACATCGACAACGACGCCCCGCTTTTCGGCGAGGGCTTGGGGCTTGACTCCATCGACGCGTTGGAGCTCATCGTATTGATGGAGAAAAACTACGGCATCAAGCTCAAGAATGCGGGAGAAGGAAAAGAAGTGTTCAGGTCGATAAACGTCATGGCCGAATACATCGCCAAGAACAGAACCAAATAAGCCTTCGGGCATTTCGAATCATGGGAGAACCCGTTTTGATCACCGGATCGGGCATTGTTTCCGCCATCGGTCTGAATAAGAAAGAAACTCTGGCCGCTTTGCTCGGCGCACAGTCGGGTATTGCCCCGTTGAGGCATTTGGAGACTTTGCATACGGAATTTCTTTCCGGAGAAGTCAGACTGTCCGACGCGGAGATGATGGAGCGGCTGCATATCCCTCCCGGAACACCTGTGAATCGAACGGCTCTGATGGGGATGATGGCTCTGGAGGAGGCATTGAACGAAGCAGCTATCGACAGGCGGCAACTTCCCGGTGTGGCGCTCATCTCGGGAACCACCGTGGGCGGCATGGACCAGACGGAGCGACATTACCTCGATTTCATGAAGACCGATCGTTATGATCATTACATTTCCATACACGACTGCGGAGCCGGAACCAATCTGATGGCCGGCCATTTCGGACGCTTCGCCTTCGTCACCACACTATCCACGGCTTGTTCGTCGGCCGCCAACGCGATAATTCTCGGAGCGAACATGATTCGCGGCGGGGAAGCCTCCATTGTGGCGGTGGGAGGAAGCGAATGCCTGACCAAATATCACCTGAACGGATTCAACTCATTGATGATACTCGACCCGAATCCTTGCCGTCCGTTTGACGAGAGTCGCGCCGGTCTGAATCTCGGCGAAGGCGCGGCGTTCCTGATACTTGAATCCGCCGCCTCGGCCGCAAGCAGGGGGGTGAAACCCGAAGGCATATTGTCCGGCTACGGAAATGCCTGCGACGCTTTTCATCAGACGGCTTCTTCCGAGAACGGAGAGGGGGCTTACCTCGCGATGAAAGAGGCACTCGAAGACGCCGGACTGCGGCCGGAAGACATCGACTACATCAATGCTCACGGCACGGGAACCCCGAATAATGACGCGACCGAGGGGGTGGCCATGCAACGCCTGTTCGGCGATAAGTTGCCGCCGGTTTCGTCTACGAAATCGGCTACGGGACATACCACGAGTGCTTCGGGAGCCATTGAAACCGTGATTTGCCTGTTGGCCTTGCAACATCAGTTCCTTCCCGTGAACTGCAACTGGCGGAATCCGATGCCCGAAGGCATATTGCCCGTGACCGACATCCGGGCACTTCGTCCGTTGAGGCACGTCATCTGCAATTCCTTCGGTTTCGGAGGGAACGACTCGTCATTACTTCTGACCAATCCCGCTGCCCTATGACACCCGTCCGAATATACATTGCCGCTGCCGAACAAATCTCCATCCAGCAACCGCTTTGCGAGGACTGGATGCACAACCCCATGCTGCATACGGAACCCCGTTGTGTCTCGATCGATCCCGATTTCAGGGAGATTCTCTCGCCCATTGAGGCCCGACGGATGGGAAAGATACTGAAACGTGCGCTGTTCACTTCGCTGAAAGCAATCCGCAAGAGCGGAGTCGGACAGCCGGAGGCCATCATTACCGGGACCGGACTGGGCTGTATCGAAAACACCGAACTTTTTCTTCAAGCCTTGTGCCGCGATGGTGAAGAGTTTTTGAAACCGACGCATTTCATGCAATCCACGCACAACACCATCGGTTCGCTCATCGGCATTCACACTCGGTCGCACGGTTATAACGCCACTTATGCCCATGCCGGAATCTCGTTTGAGAGCGCGCTTTACGATGCGTGGTTGCAAATGCGGCTGAGAAAAGCAGCAACGGCATTGGTGGGCGGCTTCGATGAGATGACGCCGGATTACTTTGCGCTGTTGCGACGCACGGGATACGTCGGGCAGGAAGGGCAGGTCCCTTGCGGCGAAGCGGCCGTGTCGTTCATGCTGACTGTCCGTCGGGATAACTGTTTGTGCGAGCTGGCCGGCGTCGCCCTGCTTCATCGGCCGGACGTTTCGGCCTTGTGCGCGGCTGCCGAAGCCTTGCTCGCCCGTGCCGGAATGTCGGGCGTCAAACCCGATGCCATCCTTATCGGCGTGAACGGAAGCCCGGAGAACGACAACCCCTACGCGGAGTCTTCCTCCGTGTTCTTCCCCCGTGTCCCCCGTCTCCGTTACAAGCACCTGTTCGGCGAGAGCTACACGGCGTCGGGTCTGGGCATGTATGTCGCGTACTGTTGTCTGGCTCACGGCATGATACCTTCCGCGCTGCGGTGCGACGAAACGACCGTTCCGGCCTCTCCGCGCCACCTTCTTCTGCTGAACCACAGCGGAGGGAAAGACTATTCATTGATCTTGTTGAAAGCCGTATGTGGAAAATAATCCCTTTATCCGTTCTGCAGTGTGTCCTTCTTTCCGGCGGACAAGTGTTGCTGAAGTTTGCGCTGAACCGCATGGGCAGTTTCGAGTGGAGCAAAGCCTTCTGGGGATCTTTGCTTACCAACTGGTGGTTTCTGGCCTGCGGCATCTGCTACGGCATGGCTTCGCTCCTGTGGATGTACATCCTGAAACATTTTCCTTTCAGCATGGCCTATCCCATGATCAGCCTCAGCTATGTCTTCGGAATGTTTGCCGCCATTCTGTTCTTTCACGAAGAAGTTTCGCTTACCCGTTGGCTGGGCGTCCTGCTCATCATGGGAGGTTGTTGGTTAATCATCAAATAATGATTCGATATGCGTTTACCGATATGTATGTTCTGTTGTTTCATCTTCGTCTGCGGAATGCGTGGGCAAGAACTGAAGGAGGTCGATGAAGCCCGTCGCCGGGAAATCATCCGCGAGGTGGATAAGGCCGCTTCATCCCTGAAAACCATGCAATGCGATTTCGTGCAGACGAAACGTTTGTCGATGCTGAACGAGAAGATCATCGCCCACGGAAAGATGTACTATCTCCGCCCCGGCCTTTTGCGTTGGGAATACACGCGCCCCTACACCTATACGTTTGTGCTCAACGGTTCGAAAGTCATGCTGAAATCGGCGCAGAAGAAAGACCTCATTGACGTGAAGTCGAGCCGCTTGTTTCAGGAGATTGTTCGCATCATGATGAACAGTGTGACGGGTAAGTGCCTGAGCGAGGCCGACGATTTTCTCGTGACAATCCACTCGGGAACGGATACCTGGATAGCCCGCCTCACGCCGCAGAAGAAGGAAATGAAGCAGATGTTCCGGCACATTGTGCTGCATCTCGACCGTTCGCGTATGCTGGTCAACGCCGTCGAGATGGTGGAGAAGAGCGGCGACACCACGCTCATCGAGTTGAAAAACATACGAACCAACGCCTCTGTCGATGAAAAGATTTTTGCTTTGGATTAGCCTGTGGTTCACAGCCATGTCCGCCGCGGCGCAGACCGTTTGGACGGATGGCGCGCCCTTCGTGTTCGATGCGGAGCGTAAGGCCTGTTATGCCTTGTACCTGAAAAGTCCGAAAGCCGACGTCACGGGTATAAGTGTGATCAGGCGCGAAGAAAACCGGTTGTTGGGCAGTGTGGTCAATGAATTCGGTCTGAAAGCCTTCGATTTCGTTTACGACGCGCGCCGGCAACGAGTGAAACTTCTCAACGTGGCCGCCATGCTCGACAAGTGGTACATCCGCAAGGTGTTGAAAAAAGACTTGAGATTTCTCTTTTCCTGCCGCACGAAACGCCGTGCCGGTTCCTCACGTACACTTTCGACGGGCGATGCGGACGGCTGTATTACATTGGAGAACCGCCGCTTCGGCATCACTTATCGGTTTACGCCGATGATGCCCGCCGATACCGTTCCCGACAGTCCCGAGGAACCTGTTTGCGAACATCGTACACTTCAGACCATAACAACGAATACTTATCGCGCCACATCGGAAAGTCGCTCCATGCCGCCACAAAGTTCCGAGAATCGTGCACCAATAAAGAAATGACATGAAACTGCTGAATGACTTTTTTTTCATAGAATCCGCCGTCGCGGACGAAACCGCCTACGTTTGTCGGGTCGGCCTGCGGGCGGAACATCCCATCTATCAGGCTCACTTCCCGGGTAGGCCGGTGACGCCCGGTGTCTGCATCATCCAGATGGTGACCGAGTGTCTGGAACAGAAGCTCGGACGGCGGCTTCTGCCTTCGGTCGTGAAGAACGTGAAGTTCCTGTCGGTGCTCGAACCGGCTTCGACTGCCCGTATCGACCTGCGCTACATCTCGGTTTCGGAAGAGGAAACGGAATGCAAAGTACAGGCGATAGTCGCGGACGACACGGTTCAGTTTGCGAAATTGTCCATCGTTTACGCCTATGCCGAAAGAATCGACCGATAACCTTCCGAAGACGGAACGCGTCTGTGTGATCGTACCCACGTACAACAACGGCGGAACGGTGGGCGAAGTACTTCGCGGCATACTTCGGCACACACCCGACGTCATCG
>JBHAEN010000213.1:0-9433 GCA_041855645.1 Bacteroides sp.
CTTTCAAAGGTTCGAGGCGGATGGTGTCGATAACTTCATTGACAAAGGCAAACATGAGCAGCAGACGCGCTTCCTTCTCGGCAATGCCACGCGAACGCATATAGAACAGTGCATTCTCGTCAAGCTGTCCCACGGTGGCGCCATGCGAACACTTCACGTCGTCGGCATAAATTTCCAGTTGAGGTCGGGTGTACATCCGCGCTTCCTTCGTTGCCAGCAGATTCCGGTTGGTCTGTTGCGAAGCGGTATGCTGTGCGCCGGGACGCACAAGCACCAGCCCGGAGAAAGCCCCCACGGCATGGTCGTCGAGTACATACTTGTAGAGTTCGTTACTGGTGCAGTTGGGCACGGCATGGTCGATGACGGTATCGTTGTCCACATGCTGATTCTTATCGACAATGGCCATTCCGCAGAGCTGTATGTCGGCTCCTTCGCCTTCGAGGCGCACATGCGTCGTGTTTCGCGTAGAGCCGTTGTGCAGGGTAAGGTTGTTGAGCAAGACATTGCTTCCGGCCTCCTGCTTCACGTAAACATTGCTCAGGCGGATTGTGCTCGTATGGGTTTCTTCCAGTTCGTAAAAATCGAACGTCGCACGAGCTCCGGCAAACACTTCCACGACTTGCGTGGCGAGGAAGTTCACCTCATCCATGGCGTGGTCGCACACCAGCAGTCGGGCCTGTGCACCTTCTTCGAGCACGATGAGTACGCGGCGGTTAACGAGGCAGTCGACATCCGCACGGAGTATATTGATAAGTTGGATCGGTTTCTCCACGACAACGTTCTTCGGTACGTAGAAAAACACTCCGTCTTGCGCAAAGGCCGTGTTGAATGCAGTGATGGCATCGGTCGAGCTGTCGGCGAGCTTGCCATAGTAGTTCCGGACAAGCTCCGGATGCCGGGCGGCCATTTCCTTCAGACTTCCGAAGAGCACTCCTTCGGGAAGGTCGGTCTGAGGTTGTATGCGATTGTAAAAGGCATCGTTGAGTACGAAATAGAGAGCAGTGCTCATGTTCGGAACATCGCACTTGAACACCTCGTAGGGGTTGACCGGAATATCGAGCCGATTCAGATTCAGCCCGTAATCGGGTTCAAAGTAACGGTTCACATCGGTATATTTATACTTTTCGTTTTTAGGAGTGGGGAAGCCCAAGCGTTCGAAATGGGCAAATGCCTCGGCACGCGGGGCGTTGAGCACCTCCGCGCTGTGCTTGCAAATGAGAGGTTCGGCCTGTGTGAAGAGGTCGATGTATTGTTGTTCCGGTTTAATCATGCTGTTTTCCGCTTTCGGTTCTCTGTTCTTTTATTCTTCAAGCTCCTGCTTAATCCAGTCATAGCCTTTCTTTTCCAGCTCGAGTGCCAGTTCCGGGCCTGCCGTTTTTACGATGCGCCCCTGATAAAGCACATGAACGATGTCGGGCTTGATATAGTCCAGCAAACGCTGATAGTGGGTAATGACGATGGTACTGGTGTCCGGCGTTTTCAGTTTATTCACGCCTTCGGCCACGATGCGAAGAGCATCGATATCGAGTCCGGAGTCGGTTTCGTCAAGGATACTCAGCCGCGGTTCGAGCATGGCCATTTGGAAGATTTCGTTACGCTTCTTCTCTCCTCCCGAAAATCCCTCGTTGACCGAGCGGTTGGCCAGTTTGTTATCAAGTTCCACAACTTCGCGTTTCTCGCGCATCAGTTTCAGAAACTCGCCGGCGGTAAGGGCGGGAAGTCCTCTGTACTTGCGCTGTTCGTTGACAGCCGCACGCATGAAGTTGACCATACTCACTCCGGGTATCTCCACCGGATATTGGAAACTCAGGAAGATGCCTTCGTGGCTACGGTCTTCAGGGCTCATTTCCAACAAATCTTTCCCCATGAAGTGTATGCTTCCTTTGGTTACTTCGAAAGCGGGATTGCCTACCAATACGGAAGAGAGCGTACTCTTTCCCGATCCGTTAGGCCCCATAATGGCGTGTACTTCTCCCGGCTTTACACTCAGGTTGATTCCTTTCAATATCTCTTTGCCATTGATGTCGGCATGAAGGTCTTTTATTTCTAACATGATGTATGATTAGTGATTGGTGGTTAGTGATTTGAATTATCCGACGCTTCCTTCCAACGAAATGGAAAGCAACTTCTGGGCCTCTACGGCGAACTCCATCGGAAGTTTGTTCAGTACCTCCTTCGCATATCCGTTGACGATAAGCCCTATGGCATCTTCGGTGGATATGCCGCGCTGATTGCAATAGAATATCTGGTCTTCGCTGATTTTGCTTGTGGTGGCTTCATGTTCTATGACAGCCGTTTCGTTGCGAATGTCCATGTAGGGGAATGTGTGTGCTCCGCATTTGTCGCCCAGCAGCAACGAGTCGCACTGGCTGTAATTGCGGGCATTGTCGGCTTTCTCCGACACACGCACCAGCCCGCGGTAAGCGTTTTCGCTCTTGCCGGCAGAGATGCCTTTGCTGACAATGGTGCTGCGGGTATTCCGTCCCAGATGAATCATTTTGGTTCCGGTGTCGGCCTGTTGATAGTTGTTCGTGACCGCCACAGAATAAAACTCCGCCGTGGAATTGTCTCCCGTAAGTATGCACGACGGGTATTTCCACGTGATGGCCGAGCCGGTCTCCACCTGCGTCCACGACAGTTTGCTGTTCACGCCCTTACAGTTGCCACGCTTGGTGACGAAGTTATAAACGCCTCCCCGGCCTTCGGCGTCGCCCGGATACCAGTTCTGCACGGTGCTGTATTTCACTTCTGCACGGTCGTGCACCACAATCTCCACGATGGCCGCATGAAGCTGGTTCTCATCGCGCATCGGAGCCGTACAGCCTTCGAGATAGGACACATAAGAATCGTCATCGGCCACGATAAGCGTACGCTCGAACTGCCCGGTGTTGCGGGCATTGATGCGGAAATAGGTGGACAGCTCCATCGGACAACGCACTCCCTTGGGGACATATACGAACGACCCGTCGGAGAAGACAGCCGAATTGAGGGCGGCGAAGAAATTGTCGCGATAGCCCACAACCGAGCCCATGTACTTTTTCACCAAATCGGGATGCTCGCGAACGGCTTCGCTGAACGAGCAGAAGATGATTCCTTTTTCCATCAGCGTTTCCTTAAATGTCGTCTTGACGGAGACGGAATCCATCACGGCATCGACGGCCATACCGCTCAAAGCCATTTGCTCTTCGAGAGGGATGCCCAGTTTGTTGAACGTTTTGAGAAGTTCGGGATCCACTTCATCCAAACTTTTGGGCCCTTCTTTCTTTTTGGTGGGGTCGGCGTAGTAAGAGATTCCCTGATAATCTATTTCGGGGATACGGAGATGCGCCCAACGAGGCATTTCCATCGTCAGCCAGTGCCGATAGGCTTTCAGCCGAAACTCCAGCAACCATTCCGGTTCGTTCTTCTTGGAAGAAATCAGTCGGATGACGTCTTCATTCAAGCCTTTTTCTATGATTTCCGTTTCTACCTCTGTGGTAAATCCGTACTTGTATTTCTCTTGAGTAAACTCTTTTACGTATTTATTGGGTTCTTCCTGTTGCATTTTGTTCTCCCTGTTGTTCTATATAATGATTGGCAACGTGTTCGGCCATCGGGAAAAAGATTCCCGCAAAGCTCTCCACGGAATAATATAACAAAGATTCTCTCTTTTTTGTTGCACCGATCAGTTTATCCTTGCTGTCGACAAACTGAATAATGCCGATAATCAGACTGACCAGCAATAAGGCTTGCAGTGCTCCCAACCCGCTGCCCAACCAGCGGTTAAGCCATCCCAGCGAAACGGCTTCCACGGCTTTGGTCAGCAAAAAGGCCGCAAAAATAAAAGCCAGAGGAACCACCATCCAAATAATGATAAAAGCCAGCACCTGAGCCACAGTCATGGACTCCGTGACGGACGGACACAGGTGTACGGCCAGCGCGGCATACAGTGTTTTGGCCGCAATGAGTCCGGCGATAAAGCCCAGTATGGTGGCCAGTTGCGAAATAAATCCCTTGAAGAAGCCCCACACGGCTCCTCCTCCTATACACAGGAGAATCAGCATGTCGATTGTCGTCATAAGCCATTATATTGTCAGGCGCGGATTACGCGGACACGCGGATTGTAACTGAAAAAGAGATCCGTGTAATCCGCGTAATCCGCGCCCTTTATATTGTTGCGATACGCTTACAAAGTTTGCTTGACTTCGATTTCTTCGAAGGTCTCGATGATGTCGCCCACCTTCATGTCGTTGCAGTTCACCAGGCTGATACCGCACTCGAAGTTCGTTCCCACTTCCTTCACATCGTCCTTAAAACGCTTCAGCGCATTGATGTTTCCGGTAAAGATAACAATGCCGTCGCGAATGAGACGCGCCTTGTCGCTACGTTTCACCTTACCCGTTTTCACCATGGCACCGGCCACAATGCCGACTTTGGTAATGTTGAAGACTTCGCGCACTTCGACGGTTGCCGTAACCTGTTCTTTCAGTTCGGGCGCCAACATTCCTTCCATGGCAGATTTCACTTCTTCGATGGCATCGTAGATGACCGAATACTTGCGGATGTCCACCCCTTCCTGTTCGGCTTGTTTGGCGGCGACATTCGAAGGACGCACCTGGAAGCCCACAATGATGGCATTGGAAGCGGCAGCCAATGAAACATCCGATTCGGAAATCTGTCCCACTCCTTTGTGAATCACATTGACCTGAATTTGCTCCGTCGACAGTTTGATGAGCGAATCGCTCAACGCTTCCACCGAGCCGTCCACGTCACCCTTCACGATGATGTTCAGCTCTTGGAAGTTGCCCAAGGCGATGCGGCGTCCCAGCTCGTCGAGCGTCAGGATGCGCTGCGTACGCAAGCCCTGTTCACGCGCCAGCTGTTCACGCTTATTGGTTATTTCGCGGGCTTCCTGATCGCTTTCCACGACATGGAAAGTGTCGCCGGCGGCGGGCGCGCCATTCAGACCCAGAATCAGAGCCGGTTCGGAAGGTTTCGCCTCCGTGATGCGCTGGTTACGTTCGTTGAACATGGCTTTCACGCGACCGTAGTTCGTGCCGGCCAATACGATGTCGCCTACTTTCAACGTTCCGTTCGAGACGAGCACGGTTCCCACGTAACCTCTTCCTTTGTCCAGTGAAGACTCGATGATGGAGCCGGTGGCATTCCGGTTCGGATTGGCTTTCAGCTCGAGCATTTCGGCTTCAAGAAGGACTTTTTCCATCAGTTCGGCCACTCCGAGCCCTTGTTTGGCGGAGATGTCTTGCGACTGATACTTACCTCCCCATTCCTCGACGAGGAAGTTCATCGCCGCCAATTCTTCTTTTATCTTGTCGGGGTTGGCCGTCGGTTTATCCACCTTATTGATGGCAAATACGATGGGAACACCGGCTGCCGTGGCGTGGTTGATGGCTTCTTTCGTCTGCGGCATCACACTGTCGTCGGCCGCGACGATGATAATGGCGATGTCCGTAACCTTCGCTCCGCGGGCACGCATGGCGGTGAACGCTTCGTGACCCGGCGTGTCGAGGAACGTGATGCGGCGTCCGTCCTCCAGTTTCACGTTATACGCTCCGATGTGCTGCGTGATGCCTCCGGCCTCACCGGCGATGACATTGGCCTTTCGGATGTAATCGAGCAACGATGTTTTACCGTGGTCCACGTGTCCCATGACCGTTACGATGGGGGCGCGAGGCAGCAGGTCTTCGGGAGCGTCTTCTTCCTCCACGATGGCCTGAGAAACTTCGGCGCTGACGTATTCCGTTTTGAATCCGAATTCTTCGGCCACCAGATTGATGGTTTCCGCATCCAAACGTTGGTTGATGGACACCATCATGCCGACACTCATGCAGGTGGCGATGACCTGGTTCACGGAAACACCCATCATCGTTGCCAGCTCGTTTGCCGTCACAAATTCGGTGAGTTTCAAGATGCGGCTTTCCGCCATTTCCAAGTTTTCCAACTCTTGCATGCGATTGGACACTTGTTCACGCTTCTCCTTGCGGTATTTGGAGGCTTTGGTCTTTCCTTTGGAGGTAAGTCTCGCCAGGGTTTCTTTCACCTGCTTGGCCACGTCTTCCTCGCTCACTTCCTGCTTCAGCACGGGCTTTTTGAAGCGGTCTTTATGACGGTCTTTCTTTCCGCCGCCTTGCTGAGCGTTGTTTCCGCCGCCTTTGCTTCCGCCATATTTATTGTTTCCGCCATAGTTGGCCGTATCGTTTACGTCGACCTTCTCCTTGTTGATGCGGTTCCGTTTCTTTTTGTTTTGTTCGCCGTCTCCGCCCTGATTGTCGTCCCTGCGGATTTCCTTGATTATGGCGTCTTTCATCTGGCGCCTTTGGTCTTGGCGTTCTTTCTCTTTTTCCTCGCGTTCTTTTTTCTTCTCTTCTTTCGATTTCTTCTTCGGACGGGTGGATTGATTCAGCGCCGCCAAGTCGATTTGACCGATGACGTTGATTTTCGCGCCCAATTCCGGACGAATCTTGAACACTTCCTCTTCTCCTTCGGGGCTTGGCGAAGGTTCCGTCTCTTCGGGTTCCGCTGAAGTTTCCCGACGAGTTTCTTCTTCCCCGACGGGTTCGGCGGGCATTTCTTTCGACGCCACGGGTTGAGGTTCTTCCGTTTTCGCGGGCGTTTCTTCAACCGGTTCGACCGCCGCAGGCTTTTCTTCCGCGACGGGAGCCTCCGTCACGACCGCCTTCTCTGCCGGCGTTTCCGGTTCGGCGGGAGGCACGGGCACGACGGGTTCCGGTTCTTTCGCCGGCTCTTTCTCCGCTTTCTTCCCGTGCAAATTGTCTAAGTCGATTTTGCCAACAGGCTTAAATTTCGGACGGGCATCTTCGGGAACAACCGTTTTGACCACCTCGTCGGCTTTCGGTTTTTCCGCTTGTTCTTCAAAACCTTCGATGGAAACGGACGCTTTGTTGCGTTCTTTATTCTGACGTTCCTGTATGAAGCGCTCCGACTTGAGTCTGAGATTCTTGTCCGTACTGAATTCTTTGATCAGCAAATCGTACTGCTCCTCACTAATCTTGGTATTAGGATTCGCCTCTACGGTATGTCCCTTCTTTTGCAGGAACTCGACAAGTGTCGATATGCCTACGTTTAAATCTCGTGTAACTTTACTTAACCTTATTGGCGTCATATCTTGTTTTAATGGTTTAATGGAGTTTGTAATTGATCATGAGGCGATTCTCTATCTCTCGGAACGTTTGTTCGGAACGTGGCGGCTTCATCCGCATCTTTTCTGCCAGAAATTCATCATCGACTGCCGCCCGGCGGTCATCGTTCGCGGCTCATTCTTCGTCAAACTCCGATTTCAAAATCCGAATAACTTCGTCTACCGTCTCTTCTTCCAAGTCCGTCTTTTCAATCAGCATTTCGCGGGGGGCGTTCAACACGCCTTTGGCCGTGTCGACACCAATGGCTTTTATGGCGTCGATCACCCATCCGTCGATTTCGTCCCGGAACTCGTCGAGATAGATGTCTTCGTCCTGCACGGCCACGTCGAGCTCGCGGAAGACGTCGATCGTGTATTCCGTCAGCATGCTGGCCAGCTTGATGTTCAGCCCTCCCTTACCGATGGCGAGCGACACTTCTTCGGGCTTCAGGTAGACTTCGGCTTTCCGTTCCTCTTCGTTCAGGCTGATGGAAGACACCTTGGCCGGACTGAGGGTGCGCTGGATGAACAGCGAAATGTTGGAAGTATAATTGATCACGTCGATATTTTCGTTGCGCAACTCGCGGACAATGCCGTGTATGCGGCTTCCTTTCACGCCCACGCAGGCTCCCACCGGGTCGATGCGGTCGTCGTATGATTCCACGGCGATTTTTGCACGTTCGCCGGGAATGCGCGCGATTTTCTTGATGGTGATGAGGCCGTCGTTGATTTCGGGCACTTCGAGTTCGAACAAACGCTGCAAGAACACGGGCGACGTGCGCGAAAGGATGATTTTCGGATTGTTGTTCTTGTTATCCACACGGGCCACGACCGCACGCACGGTTTCTCCTTTCCGGTAGAAGTCGCTGGGAATCTGTTCGGCCTTGGGCAGGAGCAATTCGTTCCCTTCGTCGTCGAGCAGCAGGATTTCTTTCTTCCATATCTGATAAACTTCGGCGTTGATAATCGTCCCGACCCTGTCTATATATTTATTGTATATGCTGTCTTTCTCCAGTTCGAGAATTTTGGAAGCCAAGGTCTGGCGAAGGTTCAGGATGGCGCGGCGCCCGAACTTGGCGAATATCACCTCGTCCGTCACCTCTTCGCCCACTTCGTAGGAGGCGTCTATCTTACGGGCTTCGCTCAGCGAGATCTGCATGTTGGGATTCGACAAGTCTTCATCGGCCACGACCTCACGGTTACGCCAGATTTCAAAGTCTCCTTTATCGGGATTCACGATCACATCGTAGTTTTCATCCGTACCGAACATCTTGGCAATTACGTTGCGGAACGACTCTTCGAGTACGCTCACCATCGTGGTTCTATCAATATTCTTCAGTTCCTTGAACTCCGAAAAGGTGTCAATCAGACTGATTGTTTCTGCTTTTTTCGCCATAAGTTATTTAAAGCTGATTAAGTATTTAGTATGTTTTATTTCCTCGTAACGGAAGGTTTCGTCTTCCTCCACCATTTTCGGACGCTTGGCGCCTTCGGGTTTCACTTTCTTTTGCACGCCGACCGTGAATCGCTCCTCGTCCGCGTCTTTCAGGATGCCGGTGAGTTTGCGTCCGTCTTTGGTCAGCACTTCGACTTCGTTTCCGATGTGGATGTAGTATTGCTGCACAACTTTGAAGGGCTGCCCGATGCCGGCCGAACCGACTTCCAATTCATAGTCTTCTTCCTCACGGTTCAGCTTCGATTCGATGTGACGGCTCAACTCCACGCAGTCTTCAATCCAGACGCCTTCGGCGTGATCTATTTCGACCACGATCCGATTGTCCGGACTGACGGACACTTCGACCGGAAAGTAATCTTTTCCCTCCAGCCATTCTTCGACAATGCGGCAAACAGTTTTCTTTTCTATCATTGATTTGCAGTATAAGAACAAAAAAAGGAGCTTAATGCCCCTCCACCTCTCATCCGTTTCGGCGGCAAAGATATAAATAATCTGTTCGACTACAAAACATTAAAGAAAAAAAGTAAGATTTAGTGCGACGGGAAAGATTCGCATAACAGAAGCGAGTACGATAATTGATCGCTTTCGCCGCATCAACCTTCTTTCTCGGTCGAAGCGGCAAAGGCTCGTGTCAACATAGATTTATTCGTTGGGATGCAGGCTGACAGTCGGCTTCATGCACCCAAAGGATACAGGAGGTGAACCGGCGAAAGCACACGACACAAGGTATTGTTCGAAACGACGTTGAAACGATGTGGAGGAGGTTAATGGGGACAAGACAATGCTCTGAGCAGTTGCCGATACCGCTCCGGGGTAAACCCCGTGACTCCAGCGTTTGC
>JBHAEN010000214.1:0-6438 GCA_041855645.1 Bacteroides sp.
ACCTCTTCCCATTCCGAACAGAGAAGTTAAGCCTCCCCGCGCCGATGGTACTGCGTCACAGTGGGAGAGTAGGTCGCCGCCGTTTTTTTCTTGGATTTTCCCTGCCTTTTCCCCTTTAAGGGGGAGTAAGGCGGGGATTTTCTGTTTGGGGTGAGACGAGAACGGAAAAAGAACGGGGAGGGACGGAGCGGGAAGCGGGGACGGCGGCTTCGGGGCTTTTCGAGACTCATCCTCTACACTATTTTTCACTCTTTGTTTTCGGCCTCATGTTTCTGTTTAAAAGCGGAAGACAGAAAGAATAATGACCGGAATCCGGGTAAATCATCAATAATCGACCTCCTTCCGTGAACAAAAATGCGGTTTATTCCTTTTAAATAGTATATTTACCCTGATTTTAATTCTAATCGTTTTTTTAATTAAATTGAAAAGTATGAAGACTAAATTCTTTGTGGCCGCTATGGCTGTTGCGTTTTCTTTCGCGGTGAGTTCTTGTTCGGGAAATAAAAAGGCGGATGCTGCCGCTGACAACGCCGCTCCGGCGACTGAACAGGTGGAAGGTGCTGCCGGATGCTGTGCCTCGGATTCTGCCAAGGCCGATAAGAAAGGCTGCTGTAAGGATTCTGCTGCCGTTGACGGCAACAAGAAAGAATGCAGCAAAGACAAGGCTGCATGCGGCAAGAAAGACGGATGCTGCAAGGAAAAGAAATAAATCGGCAGATTTTAGACTTTTTCGGAAAAAGGCTACGCCACTCCTTTCGCGGGAGAGACGTAGCCTTTTTGGCATGGAATGCGAATATTGTGCCGAATGGACGGATATTTCCCGTCCGAACATTGTATTGATTTCGATATTTTGTTATTTTTGCGCAAAATGGTCGATGAATTATCGCCTAAAACAATATAAATGTTATGGATGCAAATAAAATTGTAGGAGAGAAGATTAAAAAACTCCGTAACGAGAAATCTATTTCCATAGAAGAATTGGCCGATCGCTCCGGATTGGCCGTACTGCAAATCGAACGTATCGAGAACAATGTAGACATTCCTTCCTTGGCGCCGCTCATCAAGATAGCCCGAGTTCTCGGGGTGCGTCTGGGAACGTTTCTCGACGATCAGGACGAAACGGGGCCTGTGGTCTGCCGCAAGACAGAAACGACGGAGGCCATCAGTTTCTCCAACAATGCGATTCATTCGCGCAAGCACATGGAATACCATTCGCTCTCCAAGTCGAAGGCCGATCGTCACATGGAGCCGTTCATTATCGACGTAATGCCTACGGACGATGGCGATTTCGTTTTATCTTCGCACGAGGGAGAAGAGTTCATCATGGTCATGGAAGGTGTCATGGAAATCAGCTACGGAAAGCAAACGTATTTGCTTGAAGAAGGCGACAGCATTTATTACGATTCCATCGTCCCACACCATGTTCATGCTTTCGAGGGGCAGCCGGCAAAGATTCTGGCCGTGATTTACACGCCCATTTGATTTTTATTTCCTATCACCACAAATCCAACTTACAACGTGCAATTATTTGAACGTACCCTTGGCCAATGGTTAGAGCATTGGGCCGAGGAGACGCCGGACAAGGAATGTATTGTCTATTCCGATCGTAATCTCCGCTTTACGTGGGAACAGTTCAACCGCCGTGTCGACGACATGGCCAACGGTTTGCTTTCCATAGGAGCGGAGCAGGGAACGCATGTCGGCATTTGGGCGGCAAACGTGCCCGATTGGTTGACATTGCTCTATGCCTGTGCAAAGATCGGAGCGGTATGCGTCACCGTGAATACGAACTACAAACAGTCCGAACTGGAGTATCTGTGCCGAAACTCCGATATGCATACGCTCTGTATCGTGAACGGCGAGAAGGACAGCGACTTCGTGCAAATGACTTACGAAATGCTGCCCGAACTGCGCGACTGCGAGCGGGGGCATTTGCGGAGCGAACGGTTCCCCGAAATGCGCAATGTGATCTACATCGGGCAGGAAAAGCATCGCGGCATGTACAACACGGCCGAGCTGCTCAGGCTCGGTCATGCGATGGACGACAGCCGGCTGGATGTCCTGAAGGGCTCAATAGACTGCCATGACGTGGTCAACATGCAGTACACTTCGGGAACGACCGGCTTCCCGAAAGGGGTCATGCTGACTCATCATAACATTACGAACAACGGCTATTTGACGGGTGAACACATGGCTTTCACCGCCGACGACAAACTTTGCTGTTGCGTGCCTCTTTTCCATTGTTTCGGTGTGGTGTTGGCCACGATGAACTGTCTCACTCACGGCTGCACGATGGTCATGGTCGAGCGGTTCGACCCCCTCGTGGTGCTGGCCTCCATCCACAAGGAACGCTGCACGGCGCTCTATGGCGTTCCCACTATGTTCATTGCCGAGTTGAATCACCCGATGTTCGACCTCTTCGACCTTTCTTCTCTGCGTACGGGCATCATGGCGGGGGCATTGTGCCCCGTCGAACTGATGCGGCAGGTGCAGACTCGCATGTTTATGAAAGTCACCAGTGTCTACGGACTCACCGAGGCCTCGCCCGGAATGACGGCCACGCGTGTCGACGACAGTTTTGAAACGCGTTGCCACACCGTGGGACGCGAATTCGAGTTTACCGAAGTCCGGGTAATCGATCCCGCGACGGGCGAAGAATGTGCCGTCGGGCAGCAGGGCGAAATGTGCAGTCGCGGCTACAACACGATGAAGGGGTACTACAAAAATCCGACGGCCACGGCCGAGGTAATCGATTCCGACGGTTTCCTTCATTCGGGCGACTTGGGCGTCAAAGATGCGGACGGAAACTATCGAATCACCGGGCGCATCAAGGATATGATCATCCGTGGCGGTGAAAACATTTATCCGCGCGAGATCGAAGAATTCCTTTACACCCTCGAGGGCGTGAAAGACGTACAGGTGGCGGGCATTCCTTCTGCCAAATACGGTGAGGCGGTGGCCGCATACATCATCTTGAATGAGGGGGCCGATCTTCATGAGTCCGATGTGCGCGACTTCTGCAGAAACAAAATCTCACGATATAAGATTCCGAAGTACGTCTTCTTCGTCAAGGAATATCCCATGACGGGAAGCGGGAAAATACAGAAATATAAGTTGAAAGACATCGGCCTGCAACTTTGTAAGGAGCAGGGTATCGAGATTGTCTGACGATTCGGCAGGGAAACCGGCGCAAACCGTGCGGGCGAAGAGAACACACAACGCCGGTTCTCATCGTCCGCACTTTTCGTCGCGAGGCGGATGCCGGCGTCGGCCCGGCGGTTCAAGTGTACTCTTCGCCGTATTGCATTTGAGCGTCGTTGACGTACTTCCTGATGATTTGTTCTTTACTTTTGGGGCAGATGAGCAGCACGTTGTCCGACTCGGCGATGAGATAATCCTCCAGCCCGTCGATGACGGCCAGTTTCCCTTTGGGCAAGGCGATGGTGTTGTCCTTTCCGTCGTAAATGAGCGATCGGCTTTGTTGTAAAGTCGCGTTGCCCTCCTCATCTTTTACGGAATGTTCGTGTAGCGTGCTCCATGCCCCCATGTCCGACCACCCGAAATCGCCGAGAATGACGTACACATTGCCGGCTTTTTCCATCAATCCGTAGTCTATCGACACGTTGGGACACAACGGGAAATTTTCTTCGATGAAAGCCTGTTCGGCATCCGTTCCGTAGAGTCCGGTTCCGGGATTGAGTTTGTCCGAAAGTTCGGGCAGCAACTCCTCGCCGGCCTTGATGATGGACTTCACGTTCCAGAGAAACAGCCCCGAATTCCAGTAAAACTCACCGCTTTCCACGAATACCTTGGCCAGTTCCAATTCCGGTTTTTCGGTGAACGTCTTCACGCGATAGAATCCCTCGCCTATCGACTCGTCCACCTGGATGTATCCGTATCCGGTTTCGGGCCGGTTGGGCTCGATGTCCAGCGTCAGCAGAAAATCGCCTTTTGAAACGAAGTCGAGTCCTTTCCGGACGGTGTCGATGAATTCTTCTTCTTTCAGGATCAGATGGTCGGACGGGGCCACTACGATGTTGGCGTTCGGGTTCAGGGCTCGGATGTGATAGGAAGCCCATGCGATGCAGGGGGCGGTGTTACGGCGGGTGGGTTCGGCGAGGATTTGCTTGTCGTCCAGTTGCGGAAGTTGTTCCTTGACCAGATCGACGTATTGAACATTGGTGATGACGATGATGTTTTCGGGGGGAATGATTTTTCGGAATCGGTCGTAGGTTTGTTGGAGCAGGGATCGTCCGGTATCGAAGAAGTCGATGAACTGCTTGGGCAAGTTCTTCCGGCTGAGCGGCCAAAAGCGGCTTCCGATTCCTCCTCCCATGATGACACAATAGTTGTTGTTTGTCATGATGATAGTGTTTAAAGTTTCCGCTAATGTACGCTTATTTCTCAGAAGAGCCGCTTTTCGTTTCGAGTTTTCTTCTTTTTCGTGGTTTTTCCGATGAAACCCTTGTGCGGTAAAAATAATGTCGTATATTTGCACCGCGATTGAGCAATCAATCATGCCCAGATGGCGGAATCGGTAGACGCGCTGGTCTCAAACACCAGTGGATTCACTTCCATCCCGGTTCGACCCCGGGTCTGGGTACTTTTAGAAACGCTAATAGTCAATGAATAAAGCTGTTAGCGTTTTTCTTTTGCTCTTTTTGGCGTGTTTTTGGCGTGATAATGTTGGCTTAATGCTTTTTGGCGTATTTATATCAATGAGAAAGGCTGCTTACCACACCTGATAAACAACCTTTCATTGCATTTAAAAATACCGATTGGCATTTCTCCCACAAAGATATAAAAATATTCCATAGGTTGAGGCTCACACATGAAAAAGGGAGCTTACTATAGAACCTCCCTCATTCCTGCAAATCTCGTGAAGCATCCTTTTTAAACACTTCGTATTGGCTTGCGAACTCATCGCTACATGATGCAAGCTTTTCGACTATCAACTTTAATTCTACTGTCTGCATGGCTTATTCTCCTAATGATTCTATGAACGTAGAAAGGATTGATAGAGTGAGAAGCATATCAAACGCTACATTGTCGTTAATAATATCCTCTGATTGGTCATTCACTATTTGGCACATGATTCTGTTAATGTCGGCAAGCATTGCCCGTCTATCGTCTTTATTACGCCATCTGCCTATCCACGATTCAGCGATATCGCTGACTTTGATTTCTTTACTCATAAAACAAATTCAATTTATGGCCAGCGGTGTACATCATCACCAGCCCGATTATATTACTCAAACAAAATTCGCTGTTAGTTGCCAGTAGCAGGATAATACCTACTACCAGCAGAAAGATATAAAGTGCTTTCATTCTCCGTAGTGTATTGGCTTGCGTTGTAATTGCATCACTCTATACATCTTAACTATATTTCCAATCTCAATAAAAGTATCTGGATATTGTGCAGAACTGTTTAGAGGTGGCATTTTATCGTATCATTGTCATATTCAACGATTTGCCGTACTAAGACACCATTCTTAAGCTCAATCACCCAAAAGCTATTCAAATCATTGCCTATGCTGTTTCTGAAATCACTAATACTAAAGGATTGAACTATTAACTTGTCTCCGGGTGCAAAGCTGAATCGTGTGCCGTTATCCATGCTATCGCTTGTGACTTCAAAGGCTAATGCATTGGTTTTCATTTCTCTTTGGATAACTCGGTTAATAATTGATTGTAGTTTGCCAATACAAATAATGCGTTTATCAGCATTTCTTGTTCTTTCGGTGAGGCGTGCATCTCGTGCATAGTTACGATTGCCGACATTGCATCGCTTACAGAGGCTTTGTAGGAATCAACCCCACCAGTTTTTTCATCTCTGAAACAATTTATGAACTGTTGTGCTCTTTCACTCAGAAACATAGTCTTTAGTATTTATGCGGTTCTTAATTTCTTTTTCTTCTTCATCAATGGCTTGATTAACTATATCACGCCCGATAACATCCCCTAAGTCAGTAATTATTTTAGTAATGCTTTCGCTTGCATCTGATATTACATTTGATGGGAACTCTTCGACGTTGAACTCTTCATCATTTTTAATGTAGGCGTTGATTTGTACACTCAATTCGGTTGCAGTTCTTAGCATGTCTGCAAGTTGTTCGTTAATCGCTAATGGGAAATACATAGTTTATACCTTATTTAGTTTCTACTTCTGAAAGTTCACTCACCATGCCTAACTTGAATCTGCAATTATCAAAATCAATCCCGGTTAGCCCTAGCGGAGTTTTGCGCTGATACCAACATTCATCTGTTAGCTCTTCTGTTCTTTTGGCTATCTGTAATAGAAAGGCTATTTCATCTTTGTAAGAAGGTGTATCTATATCATCCGATATTAATACTGCCGTAGCAAGGTTCACTAAGTTTGAAGCCAGCAAATGAATACCAGCTATATTTAAAATATCTTTCCCATACATTGCAAGGGTG
>JBHAEN010000215.1:0-20877 GCA_041855645.1 Bacteroides sp.
ATTGCCGGAAATCGGGCGTGGCATACTTGTCGCGCAGGTAAGAGTAGGCGGCATAGGGGAGCAGCCAGTGTTCGTTGGCCCGAAAGAAGTCGGCAAACTCGTCGGAACGCAACACGCTCTCTCCTTCTTGTGCGAAAAACAAACGCAGCGCGCTCCACTTGAAGCGGTCGACGGCTTCATAGTCGAGTTCTTCAAGTTCGTTGAGTCTTCGGCGTTGTTCTTCCAAACGGTCGGCTTCGCGGCTTTGTGTCGGCGTGCCGAGTTGCCTGAGGTCGATGTAGAGCGGATGCAGTGCGTAGATGGAGATGCCGTTGTAGGGGTAGGAGTCGGTCCATGTGTGCGTCATCGTGGTGTCGTTCACGGGAAGAATCTGAATGATGCTTTGGTGTGTTTCGGCTGCCCAGTCCACAAACCGGCGGAGGTCGCCGAAGTCGCCAATGCCCGCACTGCCGGCCGTGCGGAGCGAGAATACGGGAATGGCCGTGCCCGCACCTCTCCATTCTTTCCGGGGGAATCGGGCATGAAGATCGTTCAGCACAAGCGTTGCCCCGTCCGACGCAGGGGGCATGGCGTCCAGACGTCGGTTGGAACCTTCTTCCCATGCAATCAGCTTTTGTTCTCGACGGTCGTACAACAGCAATTTGTATTCAAAGGGGAACTCAAGTTCGCCGGCATCGACTTCTGTTTGCCATTCGCCCGTCGGGGTCTTGTGCAGCGGAACCGCCTTTTCGGCGTCCCATGCGCCAAGCGTTTCGGGGCTTCCGCAGAGAAGAATGCCGTAGCGTTTTCCCCATTCCGGGGCACAAACTTTCAGGACGAGGCTTTGGCCATGCCCGATCGGGGCGGGCGTGTCTGTATCGTGACGCAACCAGACTTCGGTAAAGGCCGAACTGTGGAAAGGAAGCCATTCGGGGGTGTCGCGCCAACGGTCGTGCACGATGACGTGTTTGGCTTCGTTCCCCTCGGTTGTCAGCATGCGTTCGGTTCCGTGCCATTCTTCCCGCGCCACGGAATGACCGCGCGCGATTTGATACCGGTAGCGTATCGGTTCGTTGTTCTTCGGTGCGGGCAGGTCGACTTCCGCCGTCCAATGCACGCCGTCTGCCGTGGTCATGACTATGGGTTCGGGTTTGATGCCGCAGAGGTTTACACTTTCGCCCCAGTCCGTCCGGTATTCAATGTGGAAAGAAATCTTCATCGGAATAAACGCATTAGTTGTTTTTGCGGTGCAAGTGTACGGATTTTTATCGGAATGCGAAACCCTTGGGAGCGAGATTATTTGCCCTCCGTGTCCTTGTCATGTTTTAATCGATTTTTCATTCTGTGCATGAAACGGCGGAAAAAGAGCAGAGAGCAACAAAGAGAATCGTTTTCCGTGCATCGGCCATCTTTTTCCGCCGAAGAAAATAAAGGCCTTCGCGTGCATGAAATGATTCGTCGGCCTGCACCTTCCTTTTCGTTTGCCTGCACCCCAACGAAAAAGCGGGTGCAGTGAAACTTTCGTTCGGGTGCAGGCCGACGAATCATTTCATGCATGCGCAAGGCTTGTCCGATTCGGGCACGCCGCCCAGGCGTCGTAGGGCATGGACGCTTGGATTGAACGCGTGTGCAAGACCGTGGAGGCTATCTTCTTTTTCGGGGGAAATGTGATTACAGGCCGAAGGAGAACAGACCGATGTTTCGGAACACCGCACTTGCCAGTCCCAGACCGATGATGCCGGCCGTGCACAGCCATAGCCCGGCGCGCGTGAACGAATCGCTGCGGAATGTCGGGATGGGATTGTCCGAAGGAGTGATGTACATGGCCTTCACGATGAGCAGGTAGTAGTAGAGCGAAATCACCGTGTTGAGCAACGCGACGAACACAAGTACGTGGAATCCGCTTTGGAACGCGGCGGCGAAGATGAAGAACTTCGAGAAAAAGCCGGCGAAGGGAGGAATGCCCGCCAAGGAAAAGAGCGAGAGCATCATGACGAAGGCCAGTCGCGGGTTTGTCGAGTAAAATCCGGCATAGTCGTCAAGCGTGAAGCGTTGCGAGTGGAGTGCCACCACGGTGATGACGGCAAACACGGCCAGATTGGCGGCCGCATAAACCGCCACGTAGAATACGGTGGCGGTCATGCCCTGTGCCGTTCCGCCGATGAGACCCAGCATGAGGTAGCCGGCCTGTGAAATACTCGAGAACGCCATGAGCCGTTTCAGGTTTTGCTGGCGCAGCGCGAAAAGATTGGCCAGCGTGATGGAGGCCATTGCCGTCCAGTAAATGGCTTCGCGCCATTGCGGCATCAGGGGGTGGAAGACCTTGATGAGCAGGACGAGCAGGACGAATGCGGCAGAGCCTTTCGACACGACGCTCAGGTAGGCGGTGACGACGCTTGGCGAGCCTTCGTACACATCGGCCGTCCAAAGGTGGAACGGCACGAGCGAAAGTTTAAAAGCCATTCCCGTAAAGAAGAAGACGAACGACATGATTTGCAGGGCATTGCCGTCGATGCGTTCCGGAAGGAGGTCGAAATAGAGTGTCCCCGTGCTGCCGTAGAGCATCGAAAGTCCGAAAAGAAGCAGTGCGCCGGAGAACAACGCCGTCAAAATATATTTGGCTCCCGCCTCGGCGGAGTGGTGGCGGTATTTGTCGAACGCGATGAGCGCGGCCATCGGGATGGAGGCCGTTTCGAGACCGATGAAGAACATGAGGAAATGACCGGAAGAAATCATCAGATACATGCCCAGCAGGGTGGACAACGTGAGAAAGTGGAATTCGCCTCGCTTGAACGAGGTGTCTTCGCGACGCATCCAGCCGTGTGCCATGAGAATCACCACGAGCGTGGCGACGTTGAGCACCGACTTCACGACGGTGTGCATCGGCAGGTAGCTGTACATGCCGCCAAAGGCTTCGGCCGCTTCGCGCGGAATGAAATTGACTATCGTGTGCACGAGCAGCGCCGAAACCGGCAACAGCGTGTGCAGGGCCGGTTTGCCTTTCGGATTGCGTGCGCCCGAACCGGTCAGCAGGTCGGCCGCGAACAACAGAATGAGTACAGCCGTGAGCGAAAGCTCCTCGCGCATGATCAGGAATTGTGAATAGTCCATCTTATTCTTGTTTTTTCAGCATTGATGTATAAAAGATTCACGATACCGCTCCCGGGAGCAGCGGAGCCACGCTGTGGCCTATCATCCGGCTCAGCCAGAATGGTGCGAGTCCGATGGCCGCAATGCAAACGATGAGGAATATCGTGGCGAGTCGCTCGTCCCATGTGGCATCGGTCAGGGCGATTCCGGCGGGTTTCGTCTCCGCACCGTAGATTACTTTTCCGACCAGCCGGAGAATGTAGACGGCCGTAATCACGATGGAACTGCAGGCCACAATCGTGACCACCCGGTGAAACGTATCCGCATGGCGGAACGATCCGACGAAGACGGTCATTTCGGCCACAAAGCCGCTTAATCCCGGCAGGCCGAGGTTGGCGAGGCCGGCAATGACATAGCATACGCTCAGGAAAGGCATGGCCTTCATCAGTCCCGAAAGCTCGCGGATGTCGCGTGTGTGCGTCCTTCCGTAAATCATTCCGATGAGGGCGAAGAACAGTGCCGTCATCAATCCGTGCGACAGCATCTGAAGAACGGCTCCCGTGGCCGCCGTTTCGTTAAGCATCAGCAGGGCGAACAGAACCAGTCCGCAGTGCGAAACGGACGAGTAGGCGTTGATGTATTTCAGGTCTGTTTGCACACAAGCCGACAATGCGCCGTAAACCACGGAAATACCCGTCAACAGCAGGAATATCCACGAAAGTTCGTGCGCGGCGTCGGGCATCAGGAAGATGGCGATGCGGAAGCAACCGTATCCTCCGAGTTTCATCAGTACGCCTGCATGCAGCATGGATACGGCGGTGGGGGCGGAAGCGTGTCCGTCGGGGCTCCACGTGTGGAAAGGGAAGAGTGCGCCCAGCACGCCGAAACCCACGAAAATCATGGGAAACCACACCCGTTGCCCCTCTATCGGGATGCGCTCCGCTCCGGCAATGTCGAGAATATTCATGGAAACTCCTCCGGAGCCGTAATAAATGCCCAAAATTCCGATGAGCAGGAATGCTGAACCTCCCATGAGCATCAGCGTCAGCTTCATGGCCGAACGCTCTTTGCTTCCCGAACCCCACACACCGATGAGGAGATACATCGGAATAAGCGCGATTTCGTAGAACAGAAACATCGTGAAGAGATCCGTCGAGATGAAAAAGCCGAACACGCCGAGAGAAAGCAGCGTGTACCACAGAAAGTATTCCTTGGTGAGCGGCTGTAATCTCCACGATGCAAAAACTCCTGTAAACACGATGACGGCAGACAGCAGGAGCATGGCCACGGAAATTCCGTCGACCCCGACGGAATAGGCCACATGAAGGTCGGGATACCAAGGCACGTCGGCACGCAACAGCATTTCCGCGTCGTTGCCTGCGGCGCGTTGGCCGAGATAATATATCGTGAGTGCCGCCGCAGCGAGCAGGAGCAGGGATGAGCCGCACACCATTACGGCGCGTATGGTTCTCCGGCCGCGGGCAGCCCATAATCCTGCCAGCATGAGCAGGGGAATCAGTACGAAGACAGAAAGAAAATTCATGGCGTTCTTGCTTTACAGAATGAGTAGAAGTATAAGTGCCAATGCACCGCACAGGAATACATAGGCATATTGTTGTGCCTGACCGCTTTGCAGTCCTCTGATGGACTCGGACAGGCTTCGAGTGCCTCGGGCGAGGAAATGGAAAAATCCGTCGACGGCATGTCGGTCGAACCACGCTATCGGCGTGGAAACATAGCGGAATATGATGCGATGGGTGACGAACTGATACAGATTGTCGACGTAAAAACGATTGTACGCGGCGCGGTGCAGGCGGGGAAAACTCCTGACCAGTCGGGCGGGAACTTCGCTTTTCCCGTTCGCGTACAGTCGGGCTGCGGTCAGGATGGCGGCCACGGCGGCGACAACACTTATTGCGGCCACATACGGGTCGATGTGAATGGCATAGGCCGTCCCGTCGGAGCTTACGAACTGTCCGAAGGGAAGCCAACCCGCCGCGAGGGTAAGCAAGGCGAGCAGAATCATCGGGACGGTCATGCTGAGAGGCGATTCGTGTATGCTCCCGTGAGCGGAACTCGCTTCGCCGGAGGAATTACCCCAAAAAATGCGGAAATAAATGCGGAACATGTAGAACGCGGTCAGGGCGGCAATCGCAGTCATTGCCCAGCCGAGCGGCCGGCTGTAAGCGAAGCAGGCGGCCAGAATCTCATCCTTGGAGAAAAACCCCGACAGCGGCGGTATGCCTGCGATGGCAAGGCATCCGACAAGAAAGACAGCGTGCGTCCAAGGCATGGCTTTGCGTAGTCCGCCCATTGCGGACATTTCGTTGGAGTGCACGGCGTGGATAATGCTTCCCGCCGCCAGAAAGAGCAAGGCTTTGAACAGGGCGTGAGTGAACAGATGGAACATGGAAGCCATGTAGCCCAATCCTCCGGCGTGCGGATCGGTGGAGGTGCATACGCCGAGTGCCGTCATCATGAATCCGATTTGCGAGATGGTCGAAAAGGCGAGCACCCGCTTGATGTCCGTTTGTACACAGGCCACTATGGCTGCGTAGAGTGCGGTGAACATACCCGCAAGGGCGATGAGGTGAAGCACTTCGGGAGCATAACCCATGAACAGCGGGAAGAGACGCGCCACAAGATAAACACCGGCCACGACCATGGTGGCGGCATGAATCAGAGCACTGACGGGTGTCGGTCCTTCCATCGCGTCGGGCAGCCAGATGTGCAGAGGGAACAAGGCGCTCTTTCCCGCGCCGCCCACGAACATGAGTCCGAGTGCGAGAGGCATCATGGCGGCTCCGCCTCCCGGCATGGCTGCGTCGGATGGAGTGAAGCCGAACGTCTGTCCGTAATATCCGTAAATCAGGATGCCGATGAGGAAACCCAAGTCGGCGAATCGCGTCACGATGAACGCTTTTTTAGACGCCGCGATGGCAGCCGGCTTGGTGTAATAGAAACCGATGAGCAGGTACGAACTGACCCCGACGAGTTCCCAAAACAGATACATCTGAAAGATGTTGGTACTCACCACCAGCCCCAGCATGGACATGCTGAAAAGCGAGAGGAAAGCGTAATAGCGCTGAAATCCGCGCTCTCCTTTCATGTAGCCGAGAGAGTAGATATGCACCATCAGCGATACGGTGGTGATGACCGTAAGCATCATCACCGAAATGGGATCGAGCAATATGCCGAAATCAATCGAAAGATTCCCGCCTAAAGGCAGCCACACGGCATTGCAGGGAATCAGCGTCGCAAAAGCCCCTGTGTCCGCCATACGCGGTGTGGTGAAATAATCGAAAGCCGTGACATAAGCCAACACTGTGGTCAACGCCATGACGATGGTGCCGGTTAATCCCGCGGCACGGTGTGACATTCGCTTGCCGGCCAACCCGAGCAACAGGAAGGAAGCGAGAGGAAGAATCAGAATGAAAAGCGTATGATTCATAATTGACGTATCGTTGATTTATCCTTTCAGTTCGTTCAGGCGCCTTATCTGAATGCTCCTGATGTTTCGATAGATGTTGATCATAATGGCGATGGCCACTGCCGTTTCGGCAGCCGAGATGGCGATGGAGAACAAGGCGAAGAAATATCCTTCCATGCCTTCGGGAAACAGGAAGCGGTTGAACACGGCGAAGTTGATGTCCGTTGCATTGAGCATCAATTCGATGGAGATGAGCATGGCCAGCGTATTGCGTCTGGTGAAGAAGCCGTATATTCCGGCAAACATCATGATGGTGGAGACGATGAGGTAATATTCCAAGTGTATCATAATCGTATGGATATTGAGATGAACAATGCGGATTATCGCTTGCGGGCAATCAGGATACCGGCCACAATGCATGCCAGCAACAACAGGCTGACTGCCTCGAACGGCAACACGTAACCGTATCGTCCGCTGCTGAGGAGCGCATTCCCGATGTCGTGTATGTCTGTTTCCTGCGGCAACAGATCTCCGGTTTGCAGAAAGCGGTGTTTCAGAGTGATGAACAGTACGATGGCCGCTCCTGCCAAAGTGGACACCAAGCCGGCCGCGAAACGACTGCGTTTGAGAGGTTCGGCACGGTCGCCTTCTCCACTGGTAAGCAGGATGGAGAAAACGTAAAGCACTACGATGCCTCCCGCATAGACCATGATCTGCACGGAACCCAGAAACGTATATCCGAGAAGGAAATACAGGCCTGCCGTTCCGAATAGCGTAAACAGAAGATAAGTGGCCGAACGGACAATGCGTTGCGTGGTCACGGTAAGAATGGAAGTCGCGCTGATGAACAGTGCCAGAAAATAGAAAACTGCGGTTTCGAGTACGGAGCCCATAAGAAACTAAATTAAATGATGTATTAGACGGAAAAAGGGTTCAGCTCTCTTTTTCGATGACTCGGCTACCTTCACGGTTGAGCTTCAGCAGCAATTTTTCACGGTCGAAAACAGCATGCTCGAAGTCGGTGTCGAAGGTAATCGCATCGTGCGGACAGGCATTGACGCAGAGCTGGCAGAACATGCACGAACCCAAATCGTATTCGTAGCGCGAGAGTATTCTCTTCTTCTTGCCGTCGTCGAGCGTGATGTTTTCGCCAACCACCCGTATCGTGTCGTTCGGGCAAGCCATCTGGCAGAGTCCGCAGGCTACGCATCGGTGTTCGTTGTTTTCGTTGTGCGGCATACATAGCGTGCCCCGAAAGCGTTCGAACATCTGCAATTCTTTGCGATTTTCGGGATACTGTTCCGTACTTTTCCGACGGAAGAAAACCCGTATGCTGGTCTTCATTCCGGTGATGAGCGTGCGCAAGGCGTGGATGAGTCCGCCCATGTAGCTGTAAGTTCGTTTGTTGTATTCCATATAAGCCGATGGTTAAAAGTGCCAGCCAAAGGCTACGCACAAAGACATGATAAGGAGGTTCAGCATCGATATGGGGACAAGGTATTTCCATTCGAGTGACAGAATTTGGTCGATGCGCAATCGGGGAAATGTCCATTTGACCCACATGAGCAGGAAGATGACAAAAAAAGTCTTTCCGAAAAACCACAGGAAGCCCGGAATATAGTCCGCAACGGTGTTGAATCCGTGCCATCCGCCAATGTGGAGAGGCATCCACCCGCCCAAAAAGACCGTGGACGCTATGCCCGCCACGATGAACAGGTTCAAGTATTCGGCCAGATAGAAATAACCGAAATGCATGCCCGAATATTCCGTGTGATAACCGGCCGTGAGTTCGCTTTCCGCTTCCGGGAGGTCGAAGGGGCCGCGGTTACATTCGGCATTGCCCGCGATGAGGTAGATGATGAAGGCCACCAGTGCCGGAATGTGTCCCTTGAACAGAAACCATCCGTCGGCTTGTCCGGCGATGATGCCGGAAAACTGCATGGTTCCGCTGAGCACCACCATGGTGAGCAGGCTCAATCCGGCAGAAAGTTCGTAGCTGATGATCTGCGCCCCGCTTCGCATCGCGCCGATGAGCGAGAACTTATTGTTGCTGCCCCATCCCGCAAGCAGGATGCCGACTACTCCGATGCTGCCCGCCGCAAGGAAAAAGAAGAGACCGACGTTGAAATCCAGAATCTCGGCTCCGCGATCGAAAGGAAGGCATGCGAAAGTGAGGAACGAACCGAGAATGACAACGAAGGGAGCGAGGTTGTAAAGAAAGCGGTCGGCGTTTTTCGGGGTGAATACTTCTTTGGTCAGCATCTTGATGACGTCGCAGAATACTTGCAGGCTTCCCCACAGGCCCACTCGCGTGGGGCCGAGACGGCACTGGAAGAAAGCACAAATCTTGCGTTCCATGTAAATGAGCAGGATGGCGAGCAAGGCATAGAGGGCGATGATGCACAATCCTATCATCACGCATTCCGTGAACACTGCAAGGCTTTCGGGCATCAGCGTGAGGAGGAATCCGTGTATGCGGTCGGTTATCGTACTGAAATCGAACATGGCGTGTAATGGTGTATTCGGCAAAAAATAAATGAACGGAATGACGGTAAACTCAGCGGTCTATGTCGGGGACAACATAGTCCAATGTGCCGCCTATGGCGATGAGGTCGGCAATCTTGCTCCCGTGACAGATCGTGTCTATGGCGGCCACAAGCGGAAGTCCCGTGGAGCGGTAGTGCAGCCGGTAGGGCATCTTGTCGCCGGTGCTTTCGAGGAAAACGCCGAATTCGCCGCGACTGCCTTCCACCGCCGTGTAATAGCTTCCTTCGGGGACGCGGATCACGGGTTTCATCTTCTCCCGATAGTTGCCTTCGGGGATATTGTCGATGAGTTGCTCGATGATGCGCAAACTCTCCAGTATCTCGTCCATGCGCACCAGATAGCGGGCGAAAGAATCTCCCTCGGTATAGGTGATTTCACGAAAATCGACCTCGCCGTACACGGCATAGGGCATTCGCTTGCGCACGTCGCACGCCCAGCCCGAAGCCCGTCCGGTTCCGCCGGTGCAACCGTAGGAAATGGCCGTTTCGCGATCGAGCACGCCCACTCCTTTGAGGCGGCTCTGCGCAATGATGTTGCCGGTGAAGAGTTCGTGATACTCGCGAAGGATGCCGCGCAGGTAGGGAATGAACGCTTTCACGCGTTTGGTGAAATTCGGATGGATGTCGGCCTGCACGCCTCCGATGACGTTGTAGTTCATGATGAGCCGTCCGCCACAGGTTTCTTCAAAAATGTCCAGCACCTTTTCGCGGTCGCGGAATCCGTAGAAGAATGCGGTCAGTGCCCCCAAGTCCATGGCAAGGCAGGAGTAGAAAAGCAGATGCGAGTCGATGCGTTGCAGCTCGTCCATGATGGTGCGGATGTATTGTACGCGCCGGCTGACTTCGATGCCCATGGCCTGTTCGATGCACATGCACAGCGCATGACGGTTCTGATGGGCGCCGAGGTAATCGAGCCTGTCGGTCAGGGCAAGCGTTTGCGGGTAGGTGAGACTTTCGTTCATCTTTTCGATGCCGCGATGAATGTAGCCGCAGTTCGCGTCGATCTTGCGGATGATTTCTCCTTCGAGCGATACGCGGAAGCGCATCACTCCGTGCGTGGCCGGATGTTGGGGGCCGATGTTCACCACGTACTCTTCCTCGCCGAAGAGGCGTTGTTCGAGGTCCTTCAGGCTGCCGTCGGGGTTGAGCGTGATTTCGTGAGTGGTGTCTTCGGTGGTTTCGTTGTCCATCCGCAGCGGATTGTTCGTTTCCGGATCGTCGTCCTTGCGCAGCGGATAGCCCACCCAGTCGTTCCGCAGAAACAGGCGTCTCATGTCGGGATGCCCGACGAAGACGATGCCGAAGAAGTCGAACACTTCGCGTTCGTAGAAGTCGGCTATTTTCCAGATGTCGCTGACGGAAGGAAGTTCGGGACGGTCGCGCCGGGTGGTGGCTGTGCGCAGGGCCACGCGTTGGCCCGTTGCGGTGGATTCGAGGTGATAGACCACGCCGAGTCCTCTCTTCGTTTCGGGCGTGTCCGTTGCCTCGGGTGTGCCCCAGTCTATGCCGACGAGGCTTTCGAGGAAATCCATCCGGCATTCGTGGCGCAGGCGAAGCATTTCTTCGTGCAGCGCGTCGGGCGATATGAAGCGTATCTCTTGCATGATTCCTGTTATTTTTCGTGTTCCTCTTTGTTGAACCATTCGGGGGCGGTTTCTTTGCGGTTGGTTCCGCCGAAGAAACGTTCCGCCTTCACTTTGCGTTGCAGTTGCATCATGCCGTAGTAGAAGGCTTCGGGACGCGGCGGACATCCGGGGATGTAGACGTCTACGGGAAGTATCCGGTCTACGCCGTTGAGCACGTGATACGATTTCTTGAACGGCCCGCCGCTCACGGCGCATCCGCCCACGGCCACCACGTATTTCGGGTCGGGCATCTGGTCGTACAGCCGTTTCAGCACGGGGGCCATCTTGTTGGTGATGGTTCCGCACACCATGATCATGTCGGCCTGACGCGGACTGGCGCGGGCCACTTCAAATCCGAATCGGGCCATGTCGTACCGGGCCGCGCCGAGTGCCATGAATTCGATGCCGCAACAGCTTGTGGCGAAAGTAAGCGGCCACAGGGAATTGCTTCGGCCCCAGTTGACGAAATCGTCGAGCACGCCGAGCGACACGTGTGCTCCGCCCGCATTGAGCTCGCGCACGTATTTTTCCAGCGTTTCGTTGTCCTTAAACTCTTCGTAAGGAATCGACTTTATTTTTGGTTTTTTATTCATTTCCATTCCAAGGCTCCTTTCCTCCAGGCATAGGCCAGGCCCAGACTCAGTATGACGAAGAAGAACAGCAATCCGAAAAGGCCCTGCACGCCCACGTCGCGCATCACCACGGCCCACGGGAAGAGAAACATGGTTTCTACGTCGAACATCAGGAAGAGAATGGCAAACAGGTAGTAGCCCACGCGAAACTGCATCCACGACTTGCCGCGTGTGGGAATGCCGCACTCGTAGGCTTCAAACTTTTGCGGATTGTACGAACGGGGAGAGACGGCGTGCGAAAGGGCAAGTACCGCACCGACGAAGCCAATAGCTGTCAAGATGACAACTATCAATAGCGTAAAGTTCATAATCTATGCGTATGTTGTATGGTTTTGTTTTTGCACAAAAAAAAAGGGGGGAGCGGGAAGCCGGAGGGCTTCGGGCTAAATGAGAATCTTTCTCAGTCCGTAGATATAATACATGCGCGAGGCGCGGACGGAAGAACAGAGGTGCGGAGTCGGCCGCAAGTCGTGGTTTTGTGCAAGAGGGCGGAGGTGGAAGACGATTTGCGAAAACGTGCCCTTGTCGGTCTTCGCTTTGGCTGTTTCCGGTTCGACGGCCCCGTATGCGGGGGTGGTGTGGAACCGACCGAAATGTTCTCCGGCTTTCTTGGCCGGATGGGGTTGCGATTGGCGGATGAAGCAGACGCCTGAGGCGGCATATACGGTCTCGTTCGGAGAGGCTTTCGCTTTGCCGACGGCGACTGTGAAACACAGCACGGCGAACATCAGCCAAAATCCGTATTTGAGAATCTGTTTCATCTCTCTTCTCTCGATTACGCAGGCAAAGGTAATATTATTATTCTCTTTTTGTCATGTGGAAATGGCAAAAAAAGTTCTTTTTTAATGCAACTCGCTTTCCCATAGTTTCCCTCCCTGTCGATAATTTATTGCTCATCAATGCATTGGAAGTTATTTTCCGCCGAAGCGAACAAGCCTTTCGCATGCATGAAATTATTCGTTGGTCTGCACCCGAACGAAAGTTTCACTGCACCCGTTTTTTCGTTTGGGTGCAGGCAAACGAAAAGGAAGGTGCAGGTTCACGATTGACTTTATGCAACGGAAGGAAGTGTGCGCCGAACAAAAATCAGGCAATGCATGCGCACCGGCCGCGTCTTTATTCTGCCGCCGCGTTGGCGAATGACCGTCGTGCAAAGGCGGGCTTTGAGGCCGACTCAGCTTATATCCGTTTGGTTTTCTGATTTATTCGCTTATTTTTGCGCCATGAAGAAGAGAGTTTTCCTGTTTTTGGCGGGCTTGGGCGTGACGTGCCTGCTCGCCGCACAACCTGCCATCAGGCATCGCTTTACCACGCCCGCTTATCCCGATTCCGTCGACATCGAGTATTATAAACCCAATAAAGGCTACCGTGCGGCGGGTCTCGCCTTCAGCCTGAACATGGGCGTTTGGGCTTTCGACCGTTATGTGCGCGAGGCCGATTTTGCCTACATCAGCATGCGCTCCGTCAAGGATAATCTGAAAGAAGGTTTCGTCTTCGATAACGACGGTTTGGGAACGAACATGTTCATGCATCCCTATCACGGCAGCCTTTATTTTAATGGCGCCCGCGCCAACGGTTACACCTATTGGCAGTCGGGCTTGTTCGCCTTCGGGGGAAGTTTCATGTGGGAGATGTTTATGGAGAACGAATACCCTTCGGGCAACGACATCATGGCCACTCCCATCGGCGGCATGGCCTTGGGGGAGGTTATGTACAGAACTTCGGACATGATTCTGGACGATCGCAAGACGGGGGCTTCCCGTTTCGGGCTGGAGTTTGCCTCGTTTCTCGTCTCGCCCATGCGCGGACTGTCTCGCCTGCTGAGCGGCGATGCCTGGCGGAAGCGAGCCACGTCGGGCAAGCAATACGGCACTCCCGAACTGAGCATCGACATTTCCATCGGCAGCCGCACGTTGGAGCTGAAAGATGAAATCTTCGACCGGGGGATGGGGGTGGCCACGGAATGGAACATCGAATACGGCGACCGCTTCGACCCGGAAACCAAGAATCCTTATGACTACTTCTCGGTGAAAGCGCACTTCAACGCCCATTCCTCGCAACCCCTGATGAGCCAGATGAGCATCGTGGGGCGGCTGGCAAGCACGGAACTGATGGACAACAAGAAGAATTTCCTGAGCTTGGGGCTTTATCAGCATTTCGATTATTACGATTCGGACACCATTTCCGGCGTGTCGCACAAAACCCCCTATAAATTCTGTGCCCCGGCCTCGGTGGGCGGAGGGTTGATTTACCGGCGGAAGCAGACCAAGAAGTGGGATTTCAACGGCTATGCCCACGTCAACGCCGTGTTGCTGGGCGGAGCGCTCAGCGACTACTATGTCGTGGACAGCCGCAATTACAATCTGGCCAGCGGTTTCAGCACGAAGGTGGGCCTTAACTTTATTTACAAGAAAGACCGCTTCTCGTTCTCCACCATCTACGAAAGCTATCACATGTTTACGTGGAAAGGTTATCCGGAAGACATCGACTGGAACACAGTCAATTACAAAACCCTCAACGCGCAGGGAGACCCTTCGCACGCCATTCTGCATGCGGCCGGAGCACGTTTGGAGGTCAAACTCTACAAAAAGCTTTACCTGAGCAGCTCGTTCATGAACTTTACGCGACACACCCGCTACAAACATTACGACGACGTGTTCTCCAACACATCGGAGGGACGCTTGTTGCTGACCTACAAGTTGTAGCCGTTCTGTGCCTGCCGAGCCGCGTCCGGGTATTAAGTGTAAATTTCCCACGCCGTTATTTGACTTTAAATTCTTTTCTCTTACATTTGCAAAACGGACATGTTCCGGCTGAAAAACATAGCGTATGATAAGAGAGAGATTATGGGTAAGCATGCTGCTGGGGCTGCTTTTCTCAGGGACATTGCAAGGCAATCCCATTGTCGGCTTGTTGGAACGGATTGATAAAGGAGCTTCGAAGAAGTTCGCCATCGAGGTTGTGAAAGGAAACGGCGACTTCTTCGAGTTGGACCAACAAGGCTCGCGTGTGCGGATACGGGGAAATAATTACATCAGTATCGCCACCGGCCTGAACTGGTATCTCAAGTACCATGCAGGCATACACCTTTCGTGGAACGGCATGCAGGCCAAGCTCCCGGCGCAGCTCCCGCCGGTGAAGCGAAAGGAAAGGCGCGACACCTCATTGGCTCTGCGCTACAACTTCAATTACTGCACGTATTCGTACTCCATGCCCTTCTGGGACTGGAAGCGATGGGAGCAGGAAATCGACTGGATGGCCCTGCACGGCATCAATCTGCCGCTGGCCGTCGTGGGCGAAGAATGCGTCTGGATGAACCTGTTGCTGAAGCTGGGCTACACGAAGGAAGAAGTGAATCGTTTCATCGCCGGCCCTGCCTTCCTCGCTTGGTGGGAGATGAACAACCTCGAAGGCTGGGGAGGCCCGAACCCCGACGCGTGGTATGCCCGTCAGGAAGCTTTGCAGAAGAAGATTCTGAAACGAATGCGCGAATTCGGCATCGAACCCGTATTTCCCGGCTATTCGGGCATGGTTCCTCACGATGCCCGCCGGAAATTGGGGCTGAATGTGGCCGACTCCGGCATTTGGAACGGTTTTGTGCGCCCCGCTTTCCTGCAACCCACCGACGAGCGGTTCCACGAAATCGCCTCTTTATATTATAAGGAGCAGGAAGCCCTTTTCGGTAAAGCCAATTATTATTCCATGGATCCTTTCCACGAAAGCAAACTCAACGAAGGCGTCGACTTCGCGGCGGCCGGAAAAGCCATCATGGATGCCATGAAACGGGTAAATCCGAAAGCGGTATGGGTGATACAGGGATGGACGGAAAACCCGCGCGAAGCGATGGTAGACCCCATGCGGAACGGCGATTTGCTCATACTCGACTTGTTCAGCGAATGCCGCCCCATGTGGGGAATCGAGTCCATCTGGAAACGCGAGGAAGGCTACAAGCAACACGACTGGCTGTTCTGCCTGTTGCAGAACTTCGGAGCGAATGTCGGTTTGCACGGCCGCATGGATCAGTTGCTGAACAATTTCTATCAGACGAAGACGAACCCGCTGGCCGCACGGCTGAAAGGCATAGGTCTCACGATGGAAGGCATTGAAAACAACCCCATCATGTTCGAACTGATGTCCGAACTGCCTTGGCGTCCCGAAAAGTTCACCAAAGAAGAATGGGTGAAAGACTACGTACGGGCGCGTTACGGAGTAAAAGACGAAACCGTCGAAAAAGCTTGGTTGCTGCTTGCCGAAACCATCTACAACTGTCCGCAAGGAAATAACCAGCAAGGGCCCCACGAATCCATTTTCTGCGGACGTCCTTCGCTGAACAATTTCCAAGTGTCGAGCTGGTCGAAAATGGCCAACTACTATGACCCCACCGTCATCGGCGAAGCCGCCGCTCTGTTGCTTTCCGCAGCCGACAAGTATCGGGGGAACAACAACTTCGAATACGATCTTGTCGATGTGGTCAGGCAGGCCGTGGCCGACCGCGGGCGTATCGTGTACAACCGCACCGTGGCCGATTTCAAGAGTTTCGATAAACGAAGCTTCATGAGCAACTCGGAGAAATTCCTCGAGCTGTTGCTGTTGCAGGACAAATTGCTGGGCACTCGCACCGAATTCCGTTTGGGACGTTGGATCGGACAGGCTCGTGCTTTGGGTGCAACGGAGGAAGAGAAGAACCTCTACGAATGGAACGCCCGTGTACAGATCACCACATGGGGCAATCGGAAATGTGCCGACGACGGTAAGCTGCGTGACTATGCGCACAAAGAATGGAACGGCCTGCTCAGGGATTTCTACCATAAGCGTTGGGCAGCCTACTGGCAGACCCTGCGGGACGAATTGGAAGGCAAACCCGCCGTAACGATCGATTTTTACGGCATGGAAGAACCGTGGACGTTGGCCGGCAACCCTTATTCGGCCGAACCCGAAGGCGATTGTGTCGAGGTGGCGAAGGAAGTCTACGGGCAGGCTTTCCGGTGACGGACGTCTCTTTTCCCGAATCGAAAAGCATGCGCCCATGAACGAAAGGCTTCTATCTCTCGATGTCTTACGCGGCATTACGGTAGCCGGTATGATTCTGGTCAATAATGCGGGAGGAGAGCAGTCGTATGCGCCTTTGCGGCACTCCGTGTGGCACGGGCTCACATTCTGCGACCTGATTTTTCCCTTCTTTCTCTTCATCATGGGGGCTTCCGCCTATTTCTCACTTTGTAAAACGGAGTTCCGTTTCTCGAAAGCCGTGGCGCGTAAGATACTTCGCCGCACTCTGCTGATACTGCTCATCGGATGGGGCATAACCCTGTTTCATCACTTGTGCGAAGGAAACTTCCGGCCTTGGGCCGATTTTCGGATATGGGGAGTGTTGCCGCGGATTGCCTTGTGCTACGGGGTGGTTTCTTTGCTGGCCATCCTCATGGATCATCGTCGCATTCCCGGGCTGATTGCGGTATTGCTCATCGGGTATGCCGTTCTGCTTGCGGCAGGTCATGGATTTGAGGCGGACGGGAGCAACGTCCTGAGCATCGTTGACCGTGCGCTGTTCGGTGAGGCGCATCTGTATCGCAAAAGCCCGATCGATCCCGAAGGCTTCCTCAGCACATGGCCGGCCGTCGCCCATACGCTGGTCGGCTTTTGGTGCGGAAGATGGATTGTTCGTTTACCGGCCATGGAAGCCAAAATGCTTCACCTGTTCGTCGCGGGCTTCCTGATGCTTGTCGTCGGGGTGTGTTTTTCCGACTTGTGCCCGTTGAATAAACGCATTTGGTCGCCTACCTTTGTTCTGGTCACTTGCGGTTCGGCCTCCCTGCTATGGGCTACGCTCATGTTTTTTCTGGATTGGAAAGGCAGGCGGGAGCTGTGTACGGCGTTTCGGGTGTTCGGAGTCAATCCGCTTTTCCTCTATGTGTTGAGCGAGGTGCTGGCCATTGTCATCGACGCTTGCGGCATAAAGCCCCCGGTGTACGATGCCATCCGGTGCGTATTCCCCGATCCTTACTTTGCGTCGCTCATCTATTCCGTCTCCTTTACCGGGCTGTTGTGGCTGTGCGGCTACCTGCTCTATCGGAAGAAGATATACATCAAATTGTAGCAAATTCTTTTTTAACTTCAATAACTATTTATTCTATGCTAAACGTACAAGTAAACAAAAGAAGAGGATGGGCACGGGCCGTGAGCCTGATGCTGATGCTTGTGCTGAACGGTACATGGGCATTTGCCCAACACTCCGTGAGCGGTGTCGTGACAGACAAGACCGGCGAGCCGTTGATCGGTGTAAATGTGCTTGAGAAGGGGACGACCAACGGTAACATTACCGACATGGACGGCCGGTTCTCCTTAACGGTGGATAAGGGAAAGACGCTGGTGTTTTCCTATATCGGCTACATCACTCAGGAAGTCAAGGTGAGCGGCAATGTGCTGAATGTGACTCTGCTCGACGATACGCAGTCGCTCGACGAGGTGGTGGTCGTAGGTTACGGCACGGTGAAAAGGAGCGATTTGACCGGTTCGTTGACTTCGGTGGACAGTCGCAAGCTCCTCGAAACAAACAATTCGGATGCGGCGGCGGCCATGCAGGGACAGATTGCGGGGGTCGACATTCAGCGAAGCAACAATAAGCCGGGCGCGGGAATCAATATCATGATTCGCGGACAAAACAACATCGCCACGAAAAAGGGAGGCGACGAGCTGACGAACATGAACGACATCAACCAACCTCTCTACGTGATTGACGGCATGTTCGTGGACAATATCAACGATATAGCCCCCGATGACATCGAACGAATCGACGTTCTGAAGGACGCTTCTTCGACGGCCATCTACGGGTCGCGCGGAGCGAACGGAGTGGTCATCGTGACTACCAAGCGGGGAAACGCCGAACGTTCTCACGTGGAATACAACGGTTCGGTAAGCATCGGCGACGCCACCAATCTGCCCGACATGATGGATGGCAATCAATATGCGCAATACGTCTACGAGCGATTGAGGGGCCAGAACTGGCAGAACGCGAGCTACACGCCCGACATGAAAGCCGCTTTGGGCGAGAATAAGTATAACAACTGGCAGAACGGGAAGTTTATGGACTGGCCGGAAGACGTTTTCCGTACGGCCGTTTCCACCACACACAACTTGCGTGTGTACGGAAATGCCAAAGGGCTGAACTATACTTTCGGGACAGGCTATACCAACGAAAACGGCATCATCGAAAGAGATGATTTTACCCGATACAACTTCAGCACCGCCGTGGACAAACAGATAAACGCTTACATGAAAGCCGGGGCCAATATCTATACGGCTTATTCGGTGAAGGGGAATAGCGGCGTGGAAGCCTTCCGCCAGATATTCCGCCTGAATCCCCTGACGGAGAAATATGACGAGGACGGCAATTTGCAGCTTTATCCCGACCGTGCGGCGGGTGCGGTGGCCACGAATCCGTGGTCGGACATCTACAATCAGAAGACCGAAGGCAAAACGATTCACGCCTTCGGCAACATCTACTTGGAGATAAAGCCGGTGGAATGGCTGAAGTTTACAACCACGCTGACCCCCGACGCGACTTACTATCGCTATGGCGAATATCGGGGAAAGGACACCAAATCGTCAGGAGGCAACGCGGCCAAAACACGGGCATTGTACAATACATACAACCAGATCAAATACACGTGGGATAATCTGCTGTACGTCGAACACCGCCGGGGCAATCACAACACCAACCTGACGCTGGGTTCGTCGTGGTACAAATATCAGTATGAATTCGAAAACATGCGGGCCGACGGTTTCACCACCGACCACTACCAATGGTACAACATGGGAGCCGGTACGCTGAATGCCGGAAGCACGGGAACCGGATTCGTTCAGGAGCAACTGATGTCATACCTGGCCCGTTTCAACTACGACTATCGGGGACGCTACTTCCTGACGCTCACCGGACGCTATGACGGCAGCTCAAAACTGGCCGACGGCCATCGTTGGGCGTTTTTCCCGTCGGCGGCATTGGCGTGGAGGCTCTCGGATGAGGCTTTCCTGAGCAAGGTGGAATGGTTGAACAACTTGAAATTGCGTCTTAGCTACGGAATGTCGGGCAACGATCACAGCGTGTCCGCTTATCAGTCGCGCCAAACCATCGGCAACAGTTACTATCTCTTCGGCGATACGGGCTGGCAGACTGCTTATCTCACCGCTTTTGAAAACGCCAAACTATCGTGGGAGAAGACCAAGGAATGGAACTTCGGAATCGACTTCGCTTTCTTCAACGGACGCATTAACGGCAGCCTCGACATTTACGACCGACGGACGAGCGACATTATCATGAGCCGCCGCGTTTCCTTGATGAACGGTTACGATTCGTTGAAAGATAACGTGGGAAAAGTGCTCAACCGCGGTGTCGAACTCAGTTTGAACACGGTGAACATTCAAAAGAAAGATTTCTCTTGGACGACCAACCTCAACTTCACCACCAACCACAATGAGATTCTGGAATTGAGCGACGGAATTCAAAGAGACGAAGCGAACGGCTGGTTTGTCGGGCAGCCCATCGGTGTGGTATGGACATACGAATCGGCCGGAATCTGGCAAGCCGATGAAGCCGCCGAAGCGGCGAAGTACGGACAGGCGCCGGGTAACTATAAAATCGTAGACCGGAACGGCGATTACGCCTATACGAACGAGGATAAAGTATTTAAGGGTTCGCTGTTCCCCAAGTGGACGGGCGGTATGACCAACACCTTTAAATATAAGAATGCCGATCTGTCCGTATTCGTCTATACCCGTCAGGGGCAATGGAGCTATGCGCAAGCCTACCGTAACTTCACGATGGGCGACAACATTGCCTTCAACGTTTACGACATCGATTACTGGACGCCCGAAAATCCGTCGGGAACGTGGAAACGCCCCGGACTGGCCTATACGGGAGCCGAAGGCGAACAGGTGCTCTACACGAAAACCTCGTTTACGAAAGTCGGTTACATCAGTTTGGGATACACCTTCCCCACTGCCGCCATCAAGAAACTCGGCCTGAGCAAACTTCGTGTGTATGGGTCCGTGCAGAATCCGTTCATCTGGACGGACTATCTGGGCTGGGATCCGGAAACGGCCAGTGAGAATACCTACACTCAGTATGCCATGACACGAAGTTTCGTCGTGGGGCTGAATCTGACTTTTTGATCTACTTATCTTAAAATTCATGGAGTTATGAAGCGATTTTCTAAATTAACCTCTTTCGCTTGCTTGACGGCCGTTCTGTTTTCGGCTTGCAGTCTTGATGAGGACAACAAATCGTCCATCGATAGCGGATCTTATTTCCAAGAGGTGACACAATATGAACAGCTGGTTGCGGAAGGCTACCTGCTGATGCGTCCGTTGTTGCGTTCCATGTTTGTGCCGATGTGGTACGGAACGGACATGTATGAGGTGCAAGGCGATGTGGAGCAGATTTCCACCCGGACGCCGACAAACGACTATACCATCATGGGCGGCGACGAGTATCTGGACTTTTGGAACAAGAACTACGCATTGATTTCGAAGGTCAACACCGCCATCGACCGTGGCGCGGGGATAGCGTCGGTGAGCGA